>JAQCGA010000031.1 GCA_027619145.1 bacterium
TTATGGCCCGGGTGATGGACGATGTGAATGTGGTACAATGGAGTATTTCTGGAATCTTTATCCAGTTCTTCACGGATATGGCCACGCTGGTGGTGGGTGCGATCATTTTGTTTCAGATCAATGTAGAACTTGCCTCCATTGCCCTGCTGACCCTGCCTTTCTACGTTTTTGTGTACCAGTTTTTCGTTCGGCGCATCCGAATAATCAACCGCATGATTCGGGAGTGCAACGCAGGAATTTTCTGAATTGTTGGGGACAGTGTGAACGGTGTTCGGGTGGTGAAGGCGTTTGCGCGGGAGATCCGGGAGTTGCGGCGTTTTTTTAGTGCGCTCTCGGATTTCTACCGGCTCCAGATTCGCAACTCGGTGCTCAACACGGGTCTGAGTGTGTTGTGCGGTCTCATTAGCGGTGTGGGGACTACGGTTGTGGTTTATTACGGTATTCTGGCCGTCCGGGATGGGCAGATGACACTGGGAGAATTCCTGTATTTTTACGGGTCCATCGGGTTTTTGTTTGCGCCTATTGTTTCGTTGTCCAATATGAATATCAACCTGCAGTGGGTGATGGCTTCGTTGTGTCGGGTGTTCGATGTGCTGGACGAAGAGGTCACAATTGATGAGCCCGAAGGTGCGATCCAGATGGATGAGGTGCACGGGGAAGTGGTGTTTCACAATGTGTCGTTGCGGTATGGAGATGAAGAGGATCCTGCTTTACAAAATATTAATTTCGGGGTGTTCCCAGGGCAGGTTGTATGTATTGTGGGTGCTTCGGGGGTGGGGAAAACCAGTCTGGTAAATTTGCTGTTACGGTTGTATCAGCCCACGGAGGGGCGGATTACGGTAGATGGGGAAGACATCCGGTACGTTGCGCTTTCATCATTGAGAAAACACATTCGGATGGTACCACAAGAGGCCATGCTGTTTTCGGGTACGCTGGCCGAAAATATTCGGTACGGTTATCCAGATGCATTGCCCGAGGACGTGGTGCGGGCCTCTCAGGCTGCGGAGTTGCACGATTTTATTATGTCGCAACCAGCCAAGTACGAGACACATATTGGCGAGGGCGGTGTTTCGCTTTCCGGTGGCCAGAAACAGCGCATGGCGCTAGCCATGACGTTGATTACGGACCCGAGCGTGTTGATCCTGGATGATAGTACTTCGGCGCTGGATGCCAAAACCGAAGGTCGGATCCACCGGACGCTGGAACGGATTATGGAGCACCGGACCGCATTTGTGATTACACACAAGGTTTCAATGGCGCGTAAGGCAGACCTGGTTCTGGTACTGGACAAAGGGAGGCTGGTGGAACAGGGGACGCACGAGCGATTGGTGGCGCAGCGTGGGGTATATTATCAATTGTTTGAAACGCAGTTGAGCAACGAAGAAAAAGGTGCGGTGGAGGCGCTGGCGGCAAAATAGGCTGGGCTGAGATTTTTGTGAGGTTTGACGCCTTTTGGGAGGGCGTCTTTTTTTATGTTTGGCGACAATCTGCCATGGCGTCCAGCAGATGTTCGAGATGCTCTCTGGTGTGAGAGGACATCAGGGTAAGGCGTAGCCGGCTCTGGCCTTCGGGAACTGTGGGTGGACGGATGGCAGAGAGGAAAATGCCGCGTTCAAAGAGGCGGTTGGAAAAATCCACTGTCTGGTGCGCGTCTCCAATGTGTACAGGGATGATTTGGGATTGTGAATCCATCAGGTTGAAGCCCAGGGCGCGGAGGCCTTCCCGGACAAATTTGACGTTTTCGTGCAGGCGTGAACGCAGGGTGGCATCGGTTTTGAGCAGGTGCAGGGCTGCGGTTGTTGCGGCGCAACTGTCGGGTGGGAGGGCCGTGGTGTAGATGAAAGCGGGTGCGCGGTTGAGCAGGAGATCCACAAGTTCGGCGCTACCGGCAATGAATCCGCCATAGGTGCCCAGGGCTTTGCTGCCGGAAGTCATCAGGACGTCGATGCCATCGGTTAGACCGAAATGCTCGTGGGTGCCCCGCCCCGTGGGCCCCAGTACACCGGTGCCGTGGGCGTCATCTACCATCAGGATGGCCTGGTGGGTCCGGGCAAGTTCGGCCAGGTCCGGTAAGGGGGCCAGGTCTCCGTCCATGCTGAAAAGACCATCGGTGAGGATCATTCTTCGGCGGTAGCCGGTTTCGGTTTGGAGGAGTTGATGCAGGTGGTCCACATCCCGGTGGCGGTACACGAAGGTTGTTGCCCGGGAGGTACGGCAGGCATCGATCAGGCTGCGGTGGTTGAGGCGGTCGCTGAAGATGGCGTCCTGGGGGCCTACCAGTGTGGTAACGGCACCCAGGTTGGCCATGTAGCCGGTAGGAAAGGCGAGTGCGGCTTGTGTGCCCAAAAAACGGGCGATGGAAGATTCCAGTTGGAGGTGTGGCGGTTGGGTACCGCAGACCAGGCGAGAGGCCGCTGCGCTGACGCCGAAGCGGGCAAGTGCTGCGGCCGCTGCTTCCCGAAGCGCAGGGTGGTTTGCCAGGCCGAGGTAATTGTTGGAACAGAACAGCAAGCGTGTCCGGTCGTTGATCTGGACACACGGATCCTGTGGGCCGTCCACCAGGTGCAGGCTACGGTAGAGACCTCTGGATTTGAGGTCGTTGAGTTCGGCTGAGAGGTTGGGCAGCATGGCGGGAAGATACAGAAGGGGATCTGTGTTGTCAAATCCCAGGATACAAGAGGCGCGTTGGCGTTTGACAGGATTGGGGCGCACGGTTATATTGGACCTGCTTTGGGTGAGCTGGCGACCATCACTTTGAGGGGAATTGAATGCGCTGGTCTATGAAATTGAAATCTCCGGCAGTTCTGGCCGGCCGCGAGGCGATCCAGACGCCGGGGCCGGAGCATCATCAGTTGTGTTTGGGGCCGGATGCGGCTGGCCGGCGGGCGTGGGTAAGTATTGTGTTCGATGGCCGGGCGATTGAGGTGACAGCGCTGGCCGAGGGGACTCAGAATCCGGGATCGAAACCGGACCATCCGGAATGGTATAACCGGGCATATCTGGCGGTATTGCTCAATCCTGGGCACGACCATATCACACGCCGGTTATATGCTGTGGATGACCGGGGTGAAGTTGTCCGAGAAGCACACTGGATTGCTCAGGGAGAAGAAGCAGGCGACGAAGGCTCGAACAGACTGGAAGATCCGCCTCGGGCAACGGGGTCGTTTACACCGATGGCGGATGGAAAGTTTCTGGCTTGTTTGCGGATTCCAACAGATGGGTTCCGGGCTACGGCGGGGCAGCCCGTGGGGTTCCGCGTCAAGGTGGGTTTCCACGAACTGGCGATTACGGAATCTCTGAACTGGCCCGAACGGGTGGACTGGACCGGGGACACGCCGCTGGCTTTTGGAGATTTGTACCTGGAGGAGGCGCGGCTTGCTGTGCGGGAGATCGAGATTGTCGAGCCGGTCTGGGGCGGAGATCCGAGTCCGGTGGTGTTGCGTGGACGTTTGAACGGTGGGGCTTCCCGCTCTGGAGAGGTGCGGGTGCGTCTGGTGCTTCCCGGAGATGGAGAGTATGAGCAAGAAGGAATCGCATGGCACGCCAGGGGAGAAGAGGTTGAACTTTCGGTGCCGGTGGTTTTTTCTTTCCGGGCCAAATGGGCCAACGGAATGCTGAATATTGCGCGGTTGCATCTGGCTGTTGTGGGGGAAGATGGGCAGGTTTTGTGGGAAGGTCGGTTTCCGTTCGGGTTTGATCATGGGATTATTGTGCGGGAACGTTTTGGGAGGCAAGGTGGCAGCCGGATGGATCGACCGGTGGTTGGGGACCCGGACTTCTTGAACGGGTTTCGTGCGTATCTGCTTTCTGGTTTGCCAGATTTTCGGCTGCGGACCACTCGAGAAGGGGCACCGAGCGATTTTTATCTGGAAGATCCGGCGGGTGAGGCAAACCTGGATCTTTCTGCTGCCGATTCTCTGGACCGGGTTGTGGCGATGTTGACGGAGCGGTTTCCGGACTGGCAGGATGCGTTGTGTGCGGCGGCTATGTGGATTCACCATCCGGCGGTGACGCGGCATTCGTCTACCTGGTCTCGGGTATCGAATACGGCATCGGTAGATAGCATCCCACGGTTGGCCGGATGTTTTTGTGGAGATACGTCGCGGCTAGGGGCTGTGTTGGCAGAGAAGATCGGACAACAACTGGGGGTGCCGTTGAAGGGGTTTTCGATGGGGTTGCGGGGGCATTTGGCTACGCTGGTAGAAACCCCGATTGGCGCGGTGGTGATTGATGGAATGATGGGGCTGTGGTTCCACACGCTGGAGAATACCCGTTTGGCTACGCTGGATGAGATGCGGGCTTGTAGGGAAATTGCTGAGCGTGTCTGGTATTATCCTCGGGCACATGGACAGGAGTATTTTTATGGGGTATACAATCAATTGATTCGGCCGTGGCGCAGCGGGTCTATGGTATGGCCAGATGGTTCGGAGAAGTAGGATGGGATGGTTTTATATGGCGGGTTTGTGTGCCGGGGAGATAGGATGAACACGATCCGAAAGAACGGGGGCTGGATGGCCCTGGTGGCGTACCCGGTGATTTCTGGCCTGGTAATGGGATTGGCGTTCCCTCCGTTGCCACTGGGCTTTCTGGTTTACGTGGGTTTGATCCCTTTGTTTCTGTCTGTGGAGCGTCTTCGGGGACGGGCGGCTTTTGGTGCCGGGTTTCTTCAGGGTCTGGTATTTTACGGAATTACACTCTACTGGATCTCCTGGATTACACCGCCGGGAGCCCTTGGGGCTGCGGTGTACATGGCGCTGTTTCGAGGGGTGTTCGTATGGGCGCTGGGTGCAATTGAACGCAGGTTTGGAACGGTTGGGCTGTGGGCTGCGCCGGTGGTATGGGTGGGGCTCGAGTATTTCAATTCGCTGGGTGATATGGGATTTCCGTGGGTGGTGTTGGGAAACAGCCAGACGGCGTACCTGCCGTTGATTCAGTACGCGGACATTACGGGTGTGTACGGGGTGTCATTCTGGGTGGTGGTGGTGAACCTTGCGGTGCTGACCCTTTTGCGGCGGCAGGTTCGACCCGCTCTGGCTGGGTTGCTGTTATTGGTGTTGTTTGCCGCTCCGGCTTTGCATGGGCTACTGGCGCTTTCCCGGCAGGTGGAAGGTGAGACGCTGGCCGTGGGTGTGGTGCAGCCGAATATTGCACCGGTGGCGAAGGAAAGCCGGGGGTTTGAATATAATTACGAGATTTTAAAACCGCTTACGGAGCAGGCTGTCCGGGAAGGAGCCCGGCTGGTGGTGTGGCCCGAGACGGCGGCTACGGGGGATTTGCAGAAAGAAATTCACCGTTCGTATAGAGATCAGATACAGCATCTGGCGGATTCGTTGAATGTGTTTCTGTATACCGGGGCCTGGCACCTGGAGGAGGGACCGCCGGTCCGGTCGTTCAACTCTTCGTTTTTATTTAGCCCCGGCAAGAAGAACCTGGTACGGTACGACAAGATGCACCTGGTGCCTTTTGGCGAACGGCCACCTTTCCCGGAATTGCTTCCGTTCTTGCGCGAGATTGAGTTTTCGGGTGGTGGGTTTGTAAGTGGAAATTTTGATGCGGGGAAGGTCCGTACGGTTTTTTCAGGACCGGAGGATGTCGCGTTTTCGGGGGTGATCTGCTTCGATTCGGTTTTTCCCGATCTGGTGCGTGAGTTTGTGGCGCGTGGGGCACAGGTGCTGGTGGTCATTACGAACGACGGATGGTTCGGCCGTACATCAGGGCCGTATCAGCATGCAGAAGCGTCTGTATTTCGGGCCATTGAGAACCGGCGGGCTGTTGTGCGTTGCGCCAATACAGGGGTGTCCACGTTCATTGATCCTTATGGACGCAAATCGCAGACGACGGGTATTTTCCATTCGGCAGTGTTGACCGGGCAGGTGGCTGTTCGTTCTGACCTGACGTTTTATAGCAGATATGGAGATCTTTTTTCGAAGCTTTGTCTGGTGTTGGCAGTTTTGCTGCTGGCGGCTTCTTTTTATAAAGGGCGATCCGAGCAGGCTTCAACGAAACCGCCCGAACCGTCAATTTTGCCTACGCCGGCGAAAGGGAGCGTACCCGTATCCTGGGGAACGGATGAGGGTGCACCCATCGAAGAATTGGCGATGCCGTTTCTGGATCATCTGGAGGAACTTCGGTGGCGCATCCTGAAAGGGCTGGTGGCCGTTGCGGTGGGCGCTCTTATATGTGGCACTTTTTCTACGGAAATTCTGAATTTGCTCAAGCAGCCTATTCAGAATGTTAAGTTCCCCCTGAAGCTGATTTATTTGAAGCCGATGGGCATGTTCATGGTGAAACTGAATATTGCCCTGGTGGGTGGCGTTGTGCTGGCTCTTCCGGTTTTGCTGTACCAGTTGTGGTTATTTGTGGTGCCGGGTTTGTTTATTAACGAGCGTAAATATGTGTCGTTTATCATTTTTTCTTCTACCGTTTGTTTTCTGCTGGGTGCCATGGTGGCTTATTTCGGTGTGGTGCCACTGTCGCTGGCTTTTCTGGCCGGAATGGGCGAAGGGACAGAGGTGGAAGCGCAGTGGGATATTGGTTCGTATATTGGCTTTGTGTTGCGGTTGCTGGTGGCTTTTGGTGCGGTGTTTGAGCTGCCCGTGGCTACGTTTTTCCTGACGAAGGTGGGCGTGTTAACGGTGGAACGAATGCGTGCCGGACGAAGGTACGCTCTGGTAGGTATTTTTATTTTGGCAGCGCTTCTGACACCGCCAGATCCGATTTCTCAATTGATGATGGCAGTGCCCATGCTGGTGTTGTACGAGATCAGTATCTGGGTGTCTCGTATTGCGGCTCGGTAAAAGAAATGGGAAGTTCCCCGAGGGCCTCATCCGGCGGGTTTTGGGTGAGGCTTTTTTTAATAAATACAGGTTCTAGAAAATGAATACGTACCCAAGATTGCGTTATCTGGATGCATTTCCCATTGAAGATGAAGGCCGGAAATTGATTTACCTGCGAGATCCCGAGGGGTATGCGGAGCAAGGGATGGCGGTTCCGTACCACGTATATTATCTGCTGACGTTGTTTGATGGGACACATTCGGTAGCAGATTTGCAGGAGGCATATGCAAGTCGTTTCGATGGCGTGCAAGTACAGGTGGCGGAAATAGAAGCACTGATTGGGCAGATGGACGAAGCTTTCCTGTTGGAGAGCGAGCGCTTCGAGGCCCTGCGTTCGGAAGTGGAGGCACAGTTTCGCTCCGAGACAGTGCGTAAGGCTGCCCATGCCGGAGCCAGTTATCCAGAAGAAGCGGATGAACTGCGGCGAATGATTGATGGCTTTTTTGAGGCACCAGAAGGCCCAGGTCTGCCTGGTTCGGTGCAGAAGGCAGGTTCGGTGCGGGCATTGATTGCACCGCATATTGATTTTAACCGGGGGGGGCCATGTTTTGCTTGGGCGTACCGTGCACTTGCAGAGGCACCTCCAGCGGATCTGTTTGTGATTCTGGGAACCGGACATTCGGCCCGGCAGCCGTTTGTGCTGACCCGCAAGGATTTTGAGACGCCATTGGGAACATTGAAGGCGGACCGAGAGGTGATTGATCGGATAGGCCGGTACGCGAATCAGGATCTGTTCGAAGATGAGACGGCTCACCGTACTGAGCATTCGATCGAGTTTCAGACTGTGTTTTTGAAATACCTGTATCCAGATCGAGATATTTCTTTTGTTCCAATTTTATGTGGTTCGTTGCACGGATTGCTGGATGAAGAAGGCTCCCCTTCCAGCGTTCCATTGATTCGCAATTTCCAGGAGGCGTTAAAACGGGCGTTGCAGGAGTCTGGAAAAGAAGTGTGTTTTATTGCGGGGGTGGACTTCAGCCACGTGGGTGCTCAGTTTGGAGATGCAGACCCTCTGTCGGATGCTTATATTGCAGAGGTAGAAAAGACGGATCGGGCGGTACTTGCTGCTGCTGAAACGACCGATGCAGATGCTTTTTTTAACGTAATCCGGCAAGGGAAAGATCGCACACGGATCTGCGGCACTTCTTCGATTTATACGATGCTGAACGTGCTGGACGCACAGCGGGGAGAGTTGTTAAAGTACGACCAGGCGGTTGACCTGGAAGCGGGGTCCGTGGTATCTTTTGCGAGTATGGTTTTTTGTTAAAGGCGGAGAAATGAAGGTTTGTGTGCTGGCCAGTGGAAGTGCGGGGAATTCGATTTTTGTACAACACGGTACAACCCGGGTGCTGGTAGATGCCGGGTTGGCGGGAAAGCGAATTGAAGAGCGGCTGAATGCCGTGGAGGTGGACCCCGCCTCTTTGCAAGGAATTGTGGTAAGTCACGAGCATAGCGATCATATTCATGGCGTGGGTGTGCTGGCCCGGCGGTTTGGGCTGCCGGTCTATATGACAGAGGGGACACTCCAGGCATCCAAGAAGACATTCCGGGGTACGGAGCGGGTGCGCACTTTTGCAAATGACGAGATTTTTGCAATTGGGGATCTGGAATTCCAGCCGTACGCATTGTCTCACGATGCGGCAGATCCGGTAAACTTTGTGGTGGACGGCGGTGGATCCCGGCTGGGCATTGCCACGGATATGGGCGTGGTGACCCAGCTTGTGTACCAGCGGTTGCGGAATGCGGATCTGGTGATTCTGGAGAGCAATTACGACAGAGAATTGTTGATGAATGGACCCTATCCCTGGGATTTGAAGCGACGCATCAGCGGGAACCGGGGGCACCTGCCCAATGACCGAGCGGCTGAAACGCTTTCTGATCTGGCGGTAGAGGGATTACAGCAGGCGGTACTGGCGCACTTGAGTGATAAGAACAACCGGCCGGATCTGGCGTCTGAGGCCTGTCGAGCAGGATTAACAGGACGGGGTGTACGGGACTTTTTGTTGACGGTTGCGGAGCAAGATCGTCCCAGTCCAATTTTTGTGATTTAACGAGAACAGGGAGGGTGTTGTGAGTTTATCGGTGGCGCTGGGCGTGCTTGCGGTTTGTTTTTTGGTTTTGACGAAGTGCGCGTCCTGGTTTGTGGACGGTGCGGTGGGGATTGCTGAGTATTTAAATGTACCCAAGATGTTGATCGGGATTGTGCTGGTGAGTCTGGCGACTACGTCACCCGAGCTGGCGGTTTCAGTGATGTCCGCTTTAAGTGGAAATCCTGAAATAGCGTTGGGCAATGCGGTGGGTTCGGTTATTGTAGATGACGGGGTAGCGTTAGGACTGGGTGCACTGCTGGCGACTTCGCCCATTCTGGTGAATCCGTATCTGTTGAGGACAACCGGAATTTTTCTGATTGTGGTGGATGTGCTGGCCTATGTCATGGTGTTTGATGGGACACTGGATCGGTTGGAGGGTGGAGTACTGGTGGCTCTGTTTGTGGTGTATATGGTATTTGCGTATACGACGCGCAAGCGATCTATTGCGGCAGAAAGCGCCCTGGATGAGCTGGCCGAGATCGAAGAGGCGGTGGCCGGTAGAGGGTTGGGGATGTTGATGGTGTGGTTTGGTGTGGGGCTGGTGGGGGTGCTGATTGCCAGTCATTTTATTGTAGAGTCCTCTGTGGCCATTGCCGATCATTTTGAAGTAAGCAAGGCATTGATCGGATTGACGGTGGTGGCAATTGGGACATCGTTGCCGGAAATTGCAACGGCGGTGACGGCGGCACGGAAGGGCCATGGCGGGATTGTGGTGGGCAATATTCTGGGTGCGGATATATTAAATATTTGCTGGATTGCCGGGGCTTCGGCTCTGGTGAATCCACTGGTGGTTTCCACAAAGGTGATCCATTTTTCTTTTCCGGCAATGTTGATCATTGTGATTACGATGCTGGTCCTGATGCGTACGCGCCACAGTCTGTCTCGCAGCGAAGGGTTGGTACTGCTGGGGACATACGCGGTGTATCTGGGGCTGATGGTTCGGACGTTTCTTTAACATGAGGTCCAATGTGAAGACGATTCTTGTAACGGGTGGCGCGGGGTTTATTGGGAGCCACTTTGTACGATATATGCTGGAGGCCCACGCCGAGTACCGGGTGGTGAACCTGGATAAGTTGACTTATGCGGGCAATCTGGCAAATTTGAAAGATGTGGAGCAGGATTCTCGATACGAGTTTGTGCAGGGCGACATTTGTAATGCGGAGCTGGTGAACTACCTGATGCAGCAGGTAGATATGGTTGCAAATTTTGCGGCAGAAAGCCATGTGGACCGCAGCATTATGGGCGCGGAAGAGTTTATGCAGTCCAATGCACTGGGCGTGTACACGTTGTTGAATGCGGCTCGGCGGTCCGGGGTTGAAAGGTTTTTACAGGTGAGTACGGATGAGGTGTATGGTTCTCTGGCAGAAGGAGAAGCGCCGTGGACGGAGGATGCGCCGCTTTCGCCAAGGAACCCCTATTCGGTGGCGAAAGCATCTGGGGATATGATGGCGCGTGCGTTTGCCGTTACGTATGGATTGCCGGTGGTGGTGACGCGGGCTTCGAACAATATCGGTCCGTTCCAGTACCCGGAGAAACGGGTGCCGTTGTTTATTACAAATGCGATTGATGATCAAGCGTTGCCGGTGTACGGAAAAGGCGGAGCTGTGCGCGACCACCTTTATGTGACGGACCATTGTGAGGCGATTGACCTGGTGTTGCACAAGGGAGAAATTGGAGAGGCGTACAATGTGGGTGGAGAGAACGAGGCGGATGGGATGGTGGTGACGGAGAAGATTTTGGAGGTCCTGGAGAAACCGAAGGAGTTGATCCAGTATGTGAAAGACCGACCCGGGCACGATATGAAGTATTCGTTAGATGCGTCCAGGGTGATGGCGTTGGGGTGGAAGCCGAAGCACGATTTTGAATCTGCACTGCGGTTGACGGCCGAGTGGTACGTTGCAAATGAGGATTGGTGGCGGGAGATTAAGGCGCGGGGAGATTATCAGGCGTATTACCAGAAACAGTACCGGGAGCGGTAAAATGGCAAGTATTGAGGAATCCGGGATCATTGAAGGCGTGCATCTGGTGTCACTGGTGGCGCATGGAGACGAACGGGGGCGGTTTGTCGAGTCCTTTCGGAAGGAATGGTTCCCGCAACGAGATTGGGCGAAGGTGCAGGGGAATGCGTCTTATAGTGCAGCCGGGGTGCTGCGCGGGTTTCATTATCACCACAGACAGGTGGATTATTGGTTTGTACCTGTGGGTATGGTGCGGGTTGGGTTGTTCGATATGCGGCCATCGTCGCCTACGTTTCGTGCCACGCAAACCCTGGAGATTGGGGAGCAGAATCGCGTGGGGGTTTTCATTCCTGTAGGGGTTGCGCACGGTTTTCTGGCGTTGACGGATGTGGTTTTGACGTATCTGGTGGATAATTATTACGACGGGACCGATGAAAACGGGCTGGCCTGGAACGATCCGGAGGTGGGGCTGGACTGGGGGACAACATCTCCCAATTTGTCTCCAAAGGATGCGGCAAACCCGGTGTGGAAAGAGATTCCTGGAGAGAACCTGCCAAAGTGATTTTGACTGGAGGCACGTGATGGGCAAGGTCCGGGGTGTAATTGTAGATGCGGTGTCTGGGGAGCGGGTGAAGGCGAAGGTGCAGGTGATGACTTCGATGGGGCGATATGTATCGCCGTCTGGAAGTTTGCAGAAACAGGGGCCAGGAGCGCCTTTTTTTTATTGTGATGGGGAGTTTGAGGTGACGGCACCCCGGGGGCAGGTGGATGTAACAGTGGAGCGAGGCACAGAGTACACGCCGTTTCATGCGGCAGTACAGGTGGATAAGCAGGGGACGAAAGATTTACACATTGAGCTGAAACGATGGGCGGATCTGCCGGCCGAGGGTTGGTATCCGGGCAATACGCATATTCATTATGATGAGAAGGAGACGCAGCCGTACGAGCGGCTGGCGTTCGATTCGAAGGTGGAGACGTACAATGTGACGGCGGTGAGCATTTTGCAGCGGTGGGACCTGGATTATGCAAGCAATAAGTTTCCGCTGGGGGTTCTGACGGATTATTCTACGGCGCACCATGTGGTGGATGTGGGCGAGGAAAGCCGGCACAATCAGGTGGATGGTAGTTTTGGGTACGGACACGTGATGTTTTTGAAAATTCGCAATGTGGTGGAGCCAGTGAGCCGGGGGCACCTGGTGGATAATTTCCATCCGGATTACCCCCCGCTGTGTTTTGCCTGCGATGACGCTCGGTCTCAGGGAGGAATTGTGATCTGGTGTCACAACGGGCAAGGGATGGAGGCACCGGTTGCGGCGGCATTGGGTAAGTTGGATGCATTTAATTTGTTTGATCCGTTCTGGATGGACCCGGAATACGATTTGTGGTACAGAATGATGAATTGCGGGATGCGCCTGCCTGCGTCTACAGGAACGGATTGGTTTGTGTGTTCGAACAATCGGGTGTACGTGCAACAAGAAGGGACGTTTTCTTATGACGGTTGGGTGGAGGGGATGCGGCAGGGGCGTACGTTTATTACCAATGGGCCGGCCTTGTTCCTGGAAGTGGAGGGCCAGCCGCCGGGCGCTGTGATTGAATTCTCGGAAGACCGGAAGGTGGGTGTGAAGGTGCGATGGTTGTCGCATTACCCTGTAAACCGGGTAGGATTGGTGCACGATGGGGAGGTGGTGGAGGTGAAGGGGTTTCCAGCAGGCAGTTATGATGGTTCATGGGAAACCGAGATTTCGGTGAAGGCTGATGGATGGATTGCAGCACGGTGCAGTGGGACGGCACGGGATTCTTTTAACCAGTCGATTTATGCGCATACCAGCCCGGTCTATTTGGAAAATGGGCGTCCGAATCGATTCCAGAAGGAATCCGCCACTTTTTTTTTGGCGTCCATCGATCAATCGCTAGAATGGATTGGAAAAACGGCAAAGTTTACAAAAGATGAACAGCGGGATGCGGTGAGGGAGTTGTTTTTGAAGGGGAGAAAAGAGTACGAAGGGATGGTGACAGGGTAAGGGAGGGGAAAAACAAAGCAAAACGGCAGGTGCACAGTATGCGCCTGCCGTTTTGCTTTGGGTATCCTAAGGAGGTCATCCGACCGGGCCAGAGTCGGGCGGGAAGAGGTCTTCTCCGTCTTCAGGGGGTTCTTCTTTGCTGGGGATGCCCCAGATGAGTCCGTGTGGGTCCAGTTCGTTTAACGGCGGGCTGTCGTAGTCCGGGATCATTTCAGAGCCGCAGGTGGGGCAACAAGAAAAAGATGGATGGTAGAGGATGCCATTGTCGCAGGCTTTGCAGGTTTTAACCAGGGTGTCCAGTTTTTCTCCGCAGCGGACACAGTGCTGGAAAAACCCGTCGAACGGGGTGGGTTTGTTGCAAGCCGGGCAGGAGATGACATCGTGCAGGCCCATTTTTTCGGCCGGAGGCTGTTCCACGGAAACGGCTTGTCGGTCCGGGACAGAGACGTAATCGGCTTTGTAGGTTGGAAACTTTTCTCGGATCTGGCTGGTTTGAACGCCCAGGTATTTTTCGGAGACGGTAATGGTGACTACCAGGTGTGGGGAGATGCCCACAAAGTGGATGAGATCCTGCGTGTTCCAGTCTCGCTGCTCGATGACGGTGGCGTTGTGTGCTTCGCACAGGGCCAGAAAGTTCTGGATCTTCTGCCGGTTTTCCAGGCGGCGGGTCTCGTCTTCGCGTTCAAATTCGTACAGTGTGCCGAAGTCGATGCGGGTCATGATGCAAGTACCTCTTTGAGAAATTGACCGGTGTGAGACGCACGGACCCGGGCGATGTCGCTGGGGGGGCCTTCGGCCACAATGGAGCCGCCGTCGTGGCCGCCTTCGGGACCTAGATCTATGATCCAGTCCGCACGTTTGATGACGTCCAGGTGGTGTTCAATTACCACTACGGTATTGCCTTTGTCCACCAGCCGGTCCAGGACAGCAATGAGCAGGCGAATGTCTTCTATGTGCAGGCCGGTTGTAGGTTCATCCAAAATATACAATGTTTTGCCCGTTGCCACGCGGGAAAGTTCCGAGGCCAGCTTGATGCGCTGCGCTTCACCACCGGAAAGGGCCGTGGCCGATTGACCCAGGCGAACGTAGCCCATGCCTACGTCCAGCAAGGTTTGGAGTTTGCGCTGTGCCTGAGGAATATCCCGGAAGAAGGTGTACGCGTGGTCCACGGTCATGTCCAGGACATCTGCAATAGAACTGCCTTTGTAGCGAATTTCGAGGGTCTCGCGGTTGTAGCGTTTGCCCGCGCAGGCGTCACAGGTGACATAGACATCTGGCAGGAAGTGCATTTCAATCCGGCGCAGGCCAGTGCCCTCGCATGTCTCGCAGCGTCCGCCGGGCACATTGAAGCTGAATCGGCGAGCGCTGT
>JAQCGA010000032.1 GCA_027619145.1 bacterium
ACCGATTTGACCCCTCAAGGGGATAAGGAGCAGTCAGGCCGATGACTGATTTGATGTAGCCGACGGTTAAGCGCCGCGGCTGATCTTTGTCATGATCCCGCACTCTAAAAACGGAGCCGAAAACTATGAATTCTTCCAGAATCAAGATCACCGCAGTAGATACATTCCTGGTAGAAGGCAACTGCTGTTTCGTGAAGATCAGCACCAACGAAGGGATCACCGGACTGGGTGAAGGTTCAATCAGCGACAACAAAGTAGGAACCATCGCCCAATGCATCAAAGACATGGAAGGTCATCTCATCGGGAAAGATCCAACGAACATCGAGTTTCTCTGGCAAGGATTGTACCGCTGGAACCGCTGGCACGTCGGAGTTCTCTTCAGCACATCGCTCAGTGCAATCGACATCGCACTCTGGGATATTCTCGGAAAAGTAGCGGGCCTGCCCATCTACAAACTCCTTGGAGGTGCCGCAAGAGACAAAGTTCGGATCTACACCGGAGGAAGCGGAAAATCCGGAGTGCAACGCGCCAGAGAGATCGGATGCAATGCCGTCAAAACAGGCCCACCGGTTACAAAAGTCGGCGACAATCTCACCGTTCCCATGCCCTGGAACCTGACACGGGCCGTTAAACAAATCGAAGAAATGCGAATCGAAGGGGGCGATGATTTCGACATCCTCATTGATGCCCATGGCCGCCTGACGCCCACAATGGCCCTGGAATACTGCAAAGCCATAGAACCATACCGCCCCTTCTGGGTCGAAGAACCCATCCAGGTAGAAGGGTCGAATGATGCGCTCGAATGGCTGAGCGATCACACCACGGTGCCTCTTTGCATGGGCGAGCGAAACTTTATGAAATGGGGTTTCTATAATATCATCGCCAAACGGATTGTATCTTATCTAAATCCAGACATCGTCCATTGCGGCGGTATCTCCGAGTTCAAAAAAATTGCAGCCATGGCAGAAGCGCAGTACATCCAGGTATCGCCCCACATCACCTACAGCAAAGTCGGAATTCTCGCAGAAATCCACATGGGCATGAACTGTCCCAACAGCGTCATCCAGGAAATGAGTTCTTATGCATCTGAACCCCTGAAGACGTCAACCGACTGGAAAGACGACCTGTTCTTCGGACACAAGTTTCAAATTGAGAACGGTTTTGTACGGCTGCCGGACACCCCCGGCCTCGGGCTCGAACTCAACGAAGAAGTTGCCAGAGCCCACCCCTACCAACCGCAACTCCGTGAAGAACTCAGGTATGAGGATGGATCTGTAGAAGACAACTGAGACCTGTGAAATCATATAAGGAAAAACCGTTGTTGACCAGAATATGGAAGGGAATCGTGCTTATGAGTCTCATCGCAGGGCAGGCCCTGACACTGGAAATACCCCTGACCGTAGAAGAAACGACAGGGACCGAACGGATCGGAAACACGGTCAATTCAGGTGTGCCGTTTCCGGAAGGCGCAGTACAGGACGTAACTGCTCTCCGCCTGCTCAACGCCCAGGGCGACCCGGTCCTCGCCTCAATCGAACCGCGCGCACGGTGGCTGGGCGACAAATCTCTCAAGTGGGTTACCGTTCACTTCCTCGCCGATCTACCTGCGAACGGCAAGAAGACGTACACCCTCGTAACCTCTTCTACTCCTATACCAACATCCGAACTCGATATCCAGCAGACAGACAAAACCATCACCGTGACTACCGGTCCTGCAAAGTTCATCATCCCCACAGACCGCTTCGCTCTATTTGACCAGGTCTACCTTCGCACCGATAAGACCAGAGAATTTTCCAATGGCGATGCACTTCTCCTGAAACCGGCAAACGTCATCCTCGTTGCACGCAACGGTGAATCCCGCGTTGTCCCGCGAACCGACGAGCACAAAGACGAATTCCGCACCGAACTCGCTAGAATCGACGAAAAACCCTTCACACAAACCGCAACAGTTCAAACAGTAGAAATCGAAGAACGCGGCCCCGGACGCGCCGTTGTGGCGCTCAAAGGCACATTCTCCACTCCTGCCGTAAAATCTCTCGACTTCACGGCCCGGCTCTACTTCTACAGCGGTTCGCCAGCAGCGGAAATCACCTTCAGCGTCCAGAACCGTCAAATGGATCACATGGCGCACTTTGTTGGCATCGACCGGCTGGCCGTCGAAGTACAGCTCAAAACGACTGATCCGCCCACGGCGAGCCTGGGAATTGACGGAAAAACAATCGAAAAACCGCTGGGCAATTCGGATGTTCAACTTACCCAAACTCAATGGAACACCTGCACGCTCAACAATGCCGCGGTGGGCGAAAAGTACGACGGTTGGATTCGCCTCACATCTGAATCCGGTACCCTCACCGCCGGTACCCGCTGGTCGTGGCAAGTCTATCCCATCGGAGCCGAAGCGCGGTCCAACGGTACCGTGGCCCTGAACCTCAAACCAATCGAAGGCGAACGGGTTGACCTCTACACCGCAGGCGCAAAAACACACTTCCTCTTCCTCCACTTCGCCCACGACAAGGCACCGGCACCGCAGGCAATTGCCACCGGCACCAGCAATCCTCTCTTCGCCGTCTGCGACCCCAACTGGTACTGCCAGGAAACTCGTGTATTCGGCGACCTCTACGCCAACAACCCGGCGCTCTTTCAGGAACAGTACCGCAGCGTCATCGCACGGTATCAGAACCGAATCGACGAATGCTTGAAACGCATTGTAGATCAGCGCCCCCAGCCAGAATGGGAGGTCAACGAGTTCGGCTGGCTCAACTTCGGCAGCGGCCTTCACTACCACGCCTGCGTACGTGAAAACGCCCACGAAAGCTGGTGGGACGGCAACTATTACGATTTTCCGCACGCCGTCATCGTCAACTACCTCCGCACCGGCGACCTCCTCAACCTGACCACCGCCGTAGAGGCAGGACTGCACCTCGCTGACCTGGACATCTGCCACAGCTTTCCCGGTCATCCAGACCGTGCCGGCTCCCCACGCTCCGGCCCTGTTGTGGGCCATTTCCGCGACTACACGCGAGGCCAGGAGTTCGCCGCCCACTCCTCGTTTACCTTCTACAAAAACGAATCGCTCTACGAACTCTACTACCTCACCGGCGAACGCTGGTTCCACGAGGCCGGCCTGATGTCCTCGGAATTCGCCATGGCCTACTGGGGCCGCGGTGCATTGCGTAATATCGCACACGGCATCTGGGGCGTCCTCAGCGCCTATCAGGACACACACGCGAAAAAGTACCTGGACCGCGCACAGTTCTTCGTGGACGAATGGGCTAAGCCCTGGCAAGACGAACACAACGGCAGCTTCGACGACCAGCTCTGGATGTATGGCCTGCAATTTGAAGCCTACGACAAATACTTCCGCGTAACGGGTGACACGGCCACAGCGGAATACTGCCTCAAAGCCATAGACGCTGTGATTGCCGAAGAAGACGGGGACGGGAAATGGAAGCAGGGCGGCGCCCGAAACGGCATCTGTCTCGTTGGCTACGGCTATGCCTACGATTATACCGGCGAAGCGCAATACCTCAACTACGGCCTGCAGGTACTCGAAAAGACAACCAGTGCCGAGGGTGTCCGCGTCAAAACCTTCGCACAACAGTTCCGTGCCTCGCCCTACTTCTTAAAAGTCCTCACCATCGGCTACAAACCCGAAGCCGTCCTGATCGAAGGAGGGGATAAGTAGCAGTGCTCAATATTTTCTCAGCAAACCCCTGCCATCAGGCTGTTTTCTTTTCAAAACAGGAGCAACCATGGAACTCGGTGCATTTTCAATCAGTCTGTCCGTCAAAGACATTGAAGCTTCCCGGATATTCTACGAAAAATTCGGCTTCAAGGTCTTCGGTGGAGATGCCGCCCAGAACTGGTTGATTTTGAAGAATGGCGATCACACAATCGGTCTTTTCCAGGGCATGTTCGAAAAGAACACATTAACTTTCAATCCTGGTTGGGACAGCAATGCAAACCAAACCGATACATTCACCGATATTCGCGATCTACAGCGCCACCTGAAAGAACAGGGCGTGCAACTCATAGCTGAAGCCGACGAGACCACTACGGGTCCTGCGAGCTTTATGGCACTCGACCCCGACGGAAACCCAATCCTTATCGATCAGCACGTCTAAGCAAGGATGGGCAGAACGGTGAGTACTCGACCTCTTGCACAGCGATGGCGGAAGGAGGCCGGGGCGCGACTGGAACTTCGACCTTCCAGCGGAGTTCAATCGAGGACAGGGAGAAGGAGTAGAACTATGCGCAAGCAGCGAATTCAATATTCAATTTTTCCAAAGAGAAATCCTGCGTAAGGTGCATAAAGACTATGCACCCACGGGCTGTGACGGAATCTACTTCCAGGCCTTCACCGAATGCCCGAAATGCCAGTGTCCTCGCTGTGAAAAATGGATGCAGAGCAATGATGCCATCGAAGGCGAGCTGTCCAACCACTATCAGTATATGCGCTTCTTACAAAATTGGGGACGTCAGTTCCTTCACAAAATCGCTCGCGAAGGCCACACCGAATGAGCAAAATACCTGATAATCACGATCAATCACACGTATAAGGAGCAATATGTACACGACCCGCCTTTACATCGCCAGCCTTCTCGCCCTGTGCCTGGCCTGTAGCGGCCCATCTCAAAAACAGAACACCCCGGAACAGGCCGCTACAAAAACCATCGCTGCAAAATCCGTGAACCTGGTTCCGGCAACAGCGGAAGAAATCCTCCACGCTATCAAAAATGCAAATACCAATGTAGTACTCGTCAACGCCTGGGCCACCTTCTGCATCCCCTGCCGCGAAGAATTCCCGGACATGATGCGGCTGTATGACACCTACAAAGATCGCGGCCTGAAACTGGTCCTCGTCTCCGGAGACTTCGAAGACCAGGCACCCAAGGCCAGGCAATTCCTTGCCAAGCAGGGCGTTGATTTTGTATCTTATATCAAGAAAGGAAAAGACATGGCCTTCATCAATGGCCTGGACCCACGCTGGTCCGGGGCTCTACCTGCAACCTGGGTCTACGACGCAAAAGGACAGGTGCACCATTTTTGGGAAGGCAAAGCCACCTATGAAATGTTCGAGCAAAAAGTACTCGATGTGCTGAATAACACAGCCAATCCTCCCAGTCGGGACCCCTCTTAAAAGGAGATATCTACATGCGCAAATTTAGATTTCCCATTCTTTTGGCCATCCTGGGTCTGGTCTTTACCGCCGGGTTCACTGTGGCTGGAAACAAAACCTTAGATGGCCCTCTCTCTCTGGGAGAAACCGCGCCCAAAGCCACGGTGAAAATGGCCAACATCGACGGTCGTGAACTCTCGATTGCAGACGTAAAAGGCGAACACGGCACCCTCGTTATGTTTTCCTGCAACTCTTGCCCCTGGGTGGTCGCCTGGGAAGACCGCATCGCCTCCCTTGGAAACGCCTACCAGGAAAAAGGGTTCGGCGTCATTGTAATCAACGCCAACGATACAGAACAGGTGGCCGAAGACGGCCTGGTACAGATGAAAAAACGAGCCGAAGAACGTGGGTTCAACTTCCCGTACGTAGTAGATGCCACGTCCAATGTGGCCCGGGCCTTCGGTGCTACTCGCACACCGGAAGTCTTTCTCTTCAACAAACAAGGCAAACTGGTTTACAACGGTGCCATTGACGACGACGCCCGTAATCCCGGTAAGGTAGAAGCACACTATCTCAAAGACGCCCTGGAATCGATCCTTGCAGGCAAACCTGTTTCGACCGCACAAACCAAAGCCCTTGGGTGCACCATCAAGTTTCGCCCCAAGAGCTGATTGTAACCGCACATCGTAAACAAAAAAGAAGGGCGTCCTCAAGGACGCCCTTCTTTTTATTTTCTACTGCTTTTTTTGCTTAGTACATCCCACCACCCGGAGGGGCTGGGGGAGCTTTTTCTTCTTCTGGGATATCCGCAATAACGACTTCAGTGGTCAACAACAGTCCGGCAATGCTGGCTGCATTCTCCAGCGCTGTACGCGTCACCTTGGTCGGATCTACTATACCCACCTTCACCAGGTCCTCGTACTTCTCGGTGTCGGCGTTGAACCCGAAGGCTCCTTCGCCTGCGGCCACCTTCTGAACCACAATCGCACCTTCGAGACCCGCATTGTTCACGATCTGGCGCATCGGCTCTTCCAGGGCGCGTCGCACAATTTCCACGCCGATCTTTTCATCGCCGCGGGCATCTTTACGCGTCTTTTCCAGCGCGGCAATGGCCCGAATCAGCGCCACACCACCGCCAGGCACAATCCCTTCTTCCACGGCTGCCCGCGTGGCGTGAAGTGCATCTTCCACACGTGCCTTCTTCTCTTTCATCTCGATTTCGGTCGCAGCGCCCACATTCACAACCGCCACACCGCCGGCCAGCTTGGCCAGACGCTCCTGCAACTTCTCGCGGTCGTAGTCCGAAGTGGTCTCATCAATCTGCCGCCGGATCTGATTCACCCGACCCTTGATGTCTGCACCTGCACCAGCACCTTCCACGATGGTCGTATTGTCCTTGTCAATCGTAATACGCTTTGCAGAGCCCAGGTCTGCCGTCGTGGCGTTTTCCAGCTTGAAGCCGGCATCTTCGGACAACACGCGGCCGCCCGTCAAAATGGCCAGATCTTCCAGCATCGATTTACGCCGGTCGCCAAATCCCGGAGCCTTTACCGCTGCTACTTTCAAGGTGCCGCGAATCTTGTTCACCACCAGCGTGGCCAGGGCCTCGCCTTCAATATCTTCGGCAATAATCAACAGCGGACGCCCGCCCTGCGCCGTCTTTTCCAGGACGGGAAGCAAATCGCGCATCGCAGAAATCTTCTTGTCATAAATAAGAATCTGGGCGTCTTCGAGCACGACTTCCATATTGTCCGGGTTCGTCACAAAATACGGCGAGACGTAGCCCCGGTCAAACTGCATGCCTTCCACCACTTCCAGCGTGGTTTCAATGCTCTTGGCTTCTTCCACCGTGATCACGCCGTCCTTGCCCACCTTCTCCATCGCTTCGGCAATCAAATCACCAATGGCCTTGTCATTATTGGCCGAAATGGTGGCTACCTGGGCAATCTCCGTGCGTCCGGCAACCGGCTTGCTCAAATCCTGAATCGCCTTGACAGCAGCAATCACCGCTTTATCAATACCGCGCTTCAGATCCATCGGATTGGACCCGGCGGTTACGTTCTTGAGCCCCTGGCCGTAAATTGCCTGGGCCAGCACCGTGGCTGTCGTGGTTCCGTCGCCGGCCACATCAGAAGTTTTGGAGGCGACCTCTTTCAGCATCTGGGCGCCCATGTTCTCGTACGGATCTTCCAGTTCAATTTCCTTGGCAACCGTAACGCCGTCTTTGGTAATCGTAGGAGATCCAAACTTCTTGTCCAGTACCACATTGCGGCCCTTCGGCCCCAATGTAACCTTTACCGCATCAGCCAGCTGATCCACCCCTCGTTTCAGAGCGTCCCTGGCCGCAACATCGAATTCCAACTGCTTCGCCATATGTTCCTCCTTAAAAGCATCGTCGTGCAAAATTCAGCAAATCGTCTTATTTGCCTTCAATAATGGCCAGAATGTCGCTCTCGGACATAATCAGGTGCTCTTCGTCGTTCAGCGAAACCTCGGTGCCTGCGTATTTTCCGTACAGCACCACATCGCCCGACTTGACCGACAGGGCAATTTTCTTGCCCGAATCGTCCACTTTTCCATCTCCTACGGCTACCACTTTACCGCGCTGTGGCTTCTCTTTTGCCGTATCGGGGATGATGATTCCCCCTTTTACCTGCTCACCTTCTTCGACGGGCTGAATCAAGACGCGATCGCCCAGAGGTTTGACCTTTAATGCCATATCTTTAATCCTCCTTTAAGCTTTGAAACTGACGAGAAGTGGACCCATGAATTGACGTTCTATTAAAGTTTCTCGGCTGTTAGCACTCAAGCCTATTGAGTGCTAACAATAAAAAAATATATCAAAGCCTTCTCCATTTTGCAAGAAAAATTTGATATTTTTTGCGCTCCAGAGTTACTCATGTTAAAAAAAAAACAGGCAGGGACGGATCATACGCCCTGCCTGCACCATCAATAATGCTCTAAGGCAATCTATTTCAAGGGTTTAATCACCCCACATGCAACCCGTGCTCCCGCATTTCCAGCAGGATCAGACTGATAGTCGTCCGGACCTGAATGAATAACGAGCGCCGTCCCCTCAGGCTGGAACAGAGAACCTGCGCCCGGTCCAAGTGTTGACATTGGGACCATGACCACAGCAACGCCAACCCCATCCGGACCTACGAGCAGGTTGGGCATATCCCCCACATGGGTTCCGTCCTTACTCTTGATTCCATGTTTCTTGCCGAAAGGGTTAAAATGCCCACCCGCAGACTTAAAATCTGGTGCAACGCATTTTCCCGTTCCATGAATATGAAAACCGTGATACCCGGGTTCCAGCCCTTGAACATGCACCACCACACGAACGCCCTCTTCTCCATTTGTAAACGTAACCACACCCACCTTTTTTCCTTCCGGACTCATCAATTCGGCCACAGCCATCTTGGGTCCTTCCTGAGCCTGCAAAGAAAGACTCCCCATAAACAGAATGCAACCCAAGAACAGAACACAATACCTTATCATCTGCATTTCTCCTTTTGCCGGTTGTTGATGAAATAAAAAGCTGCCTGGGATCTCTTCCAATATA
The DNA here is from genome assembly GCA_027619145.1 of bacterium. The sequence goes on from JAQCGA010000032.1 coordinate 8,685, forward strand.
ACACGCTAGGCTATCAAGTCAACCCCCTCGGGCCACAACACCATCCCACAGACAACACCCAAATCTTTCCTTGGGCTTTTAGATTGCATTTTCTATCTGTTTTTTTATATTTCAAGCGGAACCTGCATCCCTTCAAACCTTGCCTGCCTTTACCCGGCCCAGCAGAGGCCTCCTTCCCGAGCCGGGCAACCCAAGGAGACAATCATTCATATCAGCCTTTTCCGGGTAAACCACCTGGCTTCCGCGGAGATGTGATTTACATGATGCCCATCTCTCGCGACCAGATCCTGCAATACGTCCAGCAACAGACGTCCCGGCCCCTGAAAGCCCGTGAACTTGCCCGGGCACTTCAGGTCCCCCAGGCTGAGTATCGCGCTTTCCGTCAGCTCCTTAAAGACTTGGAACAGGAAGGCGTTCTGGTCCGCCTTCGTAGCAACCGCTATGGCCCACCCGAGAAGTTAAACCTGACAGCAGGCAGGCTCAGCGTAAACCCGGACGGCTTTGGGTTTGTCTCCAGAGACACCGGCGGTCCGGATATCTTCGTGAACGAAAGCAGCTTGAAAACCGCGCTCCACGGAGACCGAGGGGTTATTCGCGTGACCAACTATGCCGGAAGGCGCAACCAGCCCGAAGGCGAAATTGTCCGGGTGCTGGAACGAGCCGTCAAATCTGTGGTCGGCACCTATCGTTTTAGTGATCGGTTCGGATTTGTAGAACCCGATGATCCCCGCCTCACCCGAGATATTTACATCTCCCCCGAAGACAGCAACGGCGCCACCGAAGGCCAGAAGGTAGTCGCCCACATCGAAGCCTGGACCACCGGCCGCAGCAACCCCGAGGGCCGCATCGTTGAAATCCTCGGAGACGCTGGAGACCCGGGCATCGATATTCTCGCGGTGGTGAAAGAATACGACCTGCCCATTGCATTTCCTCCCCACATACAGGCAGCCGCCGAAGAAATTCCAGACGAAATTCCAGCATCCGAAATCCTGAATCGCCTGGACCTTCGGAGCCTGGCCTGCGTAACCATCGATCCCGCAGACGCCAAAGACCACGACGATGCGCTCTCCCTGGAAACACTGGACAACGGGACGTTTCGCCTGGGCATCCACATTGCAGATGTCAGCCACTACGTCACCGAGGGTTCCTTGCTGGACCACGAAGCCCTCACTCGCGGAACCAGCGTCTACCTTCCAGACCGGGTCATTCCCATGCTACCGGAACGCCTTTCCGGCGACCTCTGTTCTTTGCTTCCCCAAAAAGATCGGCTGGCTTTCAGCGTATTGGTGAACCTGAACTCCGAAGCAAAAATACAAAACGTCGAAATTGCAGAATCCGTCATCCGCAGTCGGGCACGCCTGTCGTACGAAGAAGTACAGCAAGTCTTTGACAATGCCCAGAACCTGCCCGAACAGGTCCGGCCGCATGCGGGTATGCTACGAAAAATGGAAACCTTGCGGCGGCAGTTCACTTCCCGCCGCGCACGCCGGGGTGCCATCGACTTCAACATCCCGGAACCCCGGATCATTCTGGATGAAAAAGGCAACACCGTAGACGTAGAGCGCCGCGAACGCCTGGACAGCCACCGGTTGGTGGAAGAATTTATGTTACTCGCCAACGAAACCGTGGCCCGGCGCATGGAAGAGCTGGATGTACCCATCCTCTTCCGCGTGCACGACCGTCCAGACAAGGTTCGCCTCGAAACCTTCTCAAAAATGGCGGCCGGTTTTGGGTACCGCTTCCCCCGCGTAGACCGCATTACGCCTGCAGGCATCCAGAAATTCCTGCAAACGCTTACCGGAAAGCGCTCGGGTGATGTCCTGAATGCCTACCTGCTTCGCTCCATGAAAAAAGCAATCTACACCCCGGAGAACATTGGCCACTTCGGCCTCGCCTGTGACAGTTATACCCATTTCACCTCCCCCATTCGGCGGTACCCGGACCTGCTTACACACAGGCTGGTTCGGGAAGCCAACACCCTGACCGAGCAAAGAAAGGCTCAGCTCAAAGAACGCCTGCCCACCATTGGAGACCTGGCAACAAAACGAGAAATTGTTGCTCAAGAAGCCGAGTGGGACGCCATCAAAATCAAGCAAATTCGCTTCCTCGAAAAACGCGTTGGCGAACATTTCAAAGCCACCATTGTCAGTGTACGCGCGATGGGATTTTTTGCACAGTTGGATGAATGTCTCATTGACGGAATGGTCCGCGTCAGCAGCCTGGCAGACGACTATTACATCTACCAGGAAACCCGGGGTGCGCTGGTGGGTGAACGTACGGGCCGCACCTTCCGCATGGGCGATTCGGTGGTTGTGGAACTGGCTCGCGCAGACCTGCAAACCCGCCGCATCGACTTCCTTTTGCTGGAAGGTGGCATCCACGAAGAACAGGAACAAAGACAAAAACCGGACCGGAAACAAACACAAACAAACCGGCGAAAACCAAAACACACTCGCCGGTCCCGTTCCGGACGCAAAAAGAAACGCTCGTAATCCTCTCCCCTCCGAAACTCCGCGTATCTCCCTCAACCTCACGTGCAGGAGAAACGATGGAACAAAATATAAAGCATTACTGTGGCATTTTTGGCATCTACGGAACCCCGGAGGCAGCCACCCTTACTACGCTGGGCCTGCACGCACTCCAGCACAGAGGCGAAGAAAGCACCGGCATTGCCACCGGCGATGGCCAGCGCATCCACGTACACACCGGCATGGGCCATGTGGCAGATGTATTTGCTGATCCCCGTACCCTGGACCACCTGCCCGGCCACCTGGCCATTGGGCACAACCGCTATTCAACGACCGGTTCAGACAGCCTGGTAAACGCCCAACCTTTTGTGGCCGAATGCCGGGACGGGTACGTGGCAGTTGCCCACAACGGCAACCTCACCAATACGGCCAGCCTCCGCCGGGAAATGCAAGAAGAAGGCGCCATCTTTCAAACCACCACAGACAGTGAGCTGATTCTGCACCTCATTGCAAGGTCTCGAAAAGAACAGATCGTAGACCGAGTTGCAGATTCACTTCAGCAACTCGAGGGCGCTTATTCTCTGGTTCTGGCCACCGAAAACTTGCTGCTGGCCGCCCGAGATCCCTACGGTTTCCGCCCACTGTGCCTGGGGCAACTTGGCCAGGACTGGATTATCGCCTCCGAGTCCTGCGCACTGGACATCATTTCTGCCCGTTATATCCGCGACATTGAGCCGGGCGAACTGGTGGTCATTGACGAAAATGGATTGCGTACATTTTCTCCGCTGGAATCGGACAGGCACGCATTCTGCATTTTTGAATACATCTATTTTTCTCGGCCAGACAGCATCATCTTTGGTGACAATGTAGACAAAACGCGCCGCAAATTGGGGAAACAGCTCGCGATTGAACAACCCGCCAATGCGGACATTGTCATTGCCGTGCCGGACTCCAGCAATACGGCCGCCATTGGGTATGCCAACGAAACCGGCATCAAGCACGAAATTGGGCTCATTCGCAACCACTACGTCGGCCGTACATTCATTGCCCCCGAACAGGACGACCGCGCCGCCAAAGTACGCCTCAAGTTCAACCCGGTCCGGGGTGTACTCAAAGGCAAACGCGTGGTGGTCGTAGAAGACTCCATCGTGCGCGGAACCACGCTCAAACACCTGGTACATATGATTCGTGAAGCCGGTGCGCGACAAGTCCACGTGCGCATCAGTTGTCCGCCCATTATTGGTGCTTGTTATTATGGAATTGACTTTCAGACAGAGAAAGAGCTGATTGCCAGTAAAAAAACCATTGAGCAAATTCGCGAGCACCTGGGCGCAGACAGTTTGGGCTACCTCTCATTAGAGGGCATGCTTAGTGTGGCGCCCAACGCGGCCCACCAGTACTGCACAGCCTGTTTCACACAGAACTATCCGATCATCATTGAAAATGAAGTCAGCAAGCTCCTCCTGGAAAAATGAGTGGGCACTGCGGATTCGCGGCAACCTTTTACACGCTGAAACGTAAGTAACAAAGCAAACTTGGTTTTCTTTTTTGTATTGTCTCCGCGAGGTGTTTCCCAGGGATTTTTCATGAAAAATCTGTTACGCCCAATTTTCCTGTTCTTGTTGTTGCTCATCGGTCTGGTCCGTTGTGCAGCTACACCAAATATCACCCGCCACCCCACACAAGCCCAGGCCATACCCGCGCCCAACCCTGAAGCATTGGCCCATTTCATAGACGCCAAACTGCTCGAAATGCACGGGCAGCGGGAAGAAGCTGTGCGCGCTCTGATCACCGCGATCGCACACGACAGCACATCTGCTACTCTCTACAGTGCACTGGCCCGCAACCTGGTAGCACTCCAGCACTTTGAATACGCCCAGGAACCCGCCCGCAAGTCAATTGGGCTGGACTCGTCGGATGTGTCCAGTCGCTGGTTGCTCTTTCACGCCTTAATGGGCAGTCGCCAGGATACCACCGCCGCAATACAGCAACTCGAAACCATCATCGACATCAATCCGCGCGAACTAGAAGCCCTGGATACCCTGCTCAAAGTTTACCGCCTCCAGGATCGCAAGAAAGATGTACTGCGCATCCTGAAGAGTCTGGCCGCCGTTCCAAACTTGAATACCCGGTACAGAGTCTTCATTGCAGAAAGTTTTACCCGGTATGAGGCACCCGCAGACGCCGTCAAACTCTATCAACAAATCCTGGAAGATGATCCCACCCAGTCCGAAATCTGGTCCCGTCTGGGCGAATTAACTCTGGCAACCGGAGATACGCTCGGGGCCGCGCAAGCCCTTCGCAGAGGTCTTACACACGTGGACAACCGCGTGGACCGCAGCACTCGCCGCGCCTGGCAGCTTCTGGTGCAGATCTACGCCACAGATGCCCACCTGGACAGCCTGCTCGCTGAAAAGCCGCCTGATGTGCGTTTTCTGGAACACATGGCTGATATTTACGCAGTGGTTGCACAAAATTCCACCGGCAATGATACCTCTGCCGTCCGGCACGCCCGATACGCAGAAGCCCTCCTCAACGCCCTCGTGCAGGCTGCACCGAACCAACCGGACTTATATTATAAAAAGGGCAATCTCCTGCTTTCCGAAAACCGACTGGAGGAGGCCCAGGCCGCATTCAACCAGGCCATTGCAATTGAACCCAGTGCACGGTACTGGTTGGGAATGTCTCATATTTATTTGAGACAACAGCAATGGGACAGAGCCATTGAAATCCTCACCACGCTCTTCACACAGGCACCAGAAAAATCCGGGCTATACACACAGATCGTATTCGACCTGGGTAGGGCCTATACCGTAACAGGGCAATTCGAAAAATCCCGCCAGGTCTATCGCCAGGCTGCACAGGCCGACTCTAGCCAGATGCGATTTCACCTGGAAATGGGACGCACCTACGTATTCCAAAAAGACTGGAAAAATGCCATTGCGGTATTCGAGCAGTTGGTGAAACAGACCGACGACAATGCAGACCTGCTCAAACCTGCCCTCTACGAACTGGGTCACAGTTACGAACGAGATGGACAGTTCGACAACGGCGTAAAAGTGTTCCAGCGCCTCCTCGCTCTAGACCCGGACCATCATCAG
>JAQCGA010000033.1 GCA_027619145.1 bacterium
GTTCTCACCACATTGCCGGACACCCCCATCTCGGACCTGTTCCAGGTTGCTACTGAACAAACTCCCATTGCCGTCGTAGATGAGAACCAGGTTCTCCTGGGCACCATCACGCGCACATCCATACTTGCCGGACTTTCCGGGGAGGGCACGTCATGATCCATCTTCCCATAGGAGACGCATTCGAAGTCTTCATCAACTGGCTTAAAGCCACCTGCGGTCCATTTTTCGACCTCGTCAGCGCGGTCCTCGCCTCGGCCATTACGGTCTTTGAGGCCGGCCTGCTCAGCATACCGGCCCCCGTACTTACCGGTCTCCTGGCCCTGCTGGCCTGGCGTGTGGCGGGACGGGGCGTGGGGCTCTTCGCCCTCCTGGGACTCTTCCTCGTGCAGAGCATGAACCTCTGGACCGCCACTATGGAAACCCTGGCCCTGGTCATCGCCTCGGCGCTGGTCGCCCTCATCCTGGGCGTGCCCCTGGGCATTTGGGCCTCCCGGAACGACTTCGTGGACCGGCTGGTTCGGCCGCTCCTGGACTTCATGCAAACCATGCCCGCCTTCGTGTACCTCATCCCCGCCGTCCTCTTCTTCCGGCTGGGCAAAGTCCCGGGGGCCGTCGCCACCGTCATTTTCTCCATGCCCCCGGCAGTACGATTTACCAACCTGGGCATCCGGCAGGTACCGGCGGACGTCATTGAGGCCGCGCGCGCTTTCGGCTCCACGCCGCGTCAGATGTTGTTCAAAGTTCAGCTCCCCATCGCCCTCACCACCATCCTGGCCGGCGTCAACCAGACCATCATGCTCGCGTTGTCCATGGTCGTTATCGCCGCAATGATCGGCGCCGGAGGTCTGGGGCAGCAGGTCCTCAAAGGCATCACCCAGCTTCGCATCGGCCTGGGCTTTGAAAGCGGCATCGCCGTTGTTATCCTGGCCATCCTCCTGGATCGCATTACCCAGGCCCTGGCCAGAAGCCGTTCCACAAAATCGTCCTGAATTCATTTTAAAAGGGAACCCAACCAACATGAAAAGCTTACTGTTCAAGCTGACGAACCTTCTCTTCATATCCATCTTCGCCACAGGACTGTTCACCGGTTGCAGCACATCCAGAACGGAATCGGATGCAAAGACCGTAAAGCTGGCATACGTAAACTGGGCAGACGCGGTGGCCATCACCTCTCTTGCACAGGCAATTCTGGAAGACAAAATGGGCTACCACGTGAAAACGATGATGGCGGACGTGGCCCCTGTGTTCACCTCTATTGCACAGGGAGACAACGACGCCTTCCTGGACGTCTGGCTGCCGGTAACCCACGATGTCTATCTCAAGGAATACGGCGATCGTATCGTGGACCTTGGTGCCATCTACTCCAATGCCCGTATCGGCCTTGTGGTGCCCTCTTACGTACCCATCACCAGCATTGAAGAACTCAACGGATCACAGAAAAATTTTCGGGGGCAAATCATCGGAATCGACTCCGGTTCCGGCATTATGCGTACCACCGAAAAAGCCATTGAAGTCTACGGCCTGAACCTGAACCTGATCTCTTCCAGCGGTCCGGCCATGGCAGCCGCACTCCAGAGCGCCATAGACAACAACGAATGGATCGCCGTAACCGGCTGGCGGCCCCACTGGAAATTTTCCCGCTGGAGCCTCAAGTTTCTGGACGACCCGAAGGGTGTGTATGGCCAGGTTGAGCAGATCCACGCCTACGCCCGAAAAAACCTGGAGAAAGACAAACCCCGCGTAACCCGGTTCCTGCGAAAGTATAGCCTCACGGACGCACAACTTTCCGGCCTGATGGAACGGATCAAAGAAGGATCTGGAGAATCCGTGGACGCCGCACGGATCTGGATGAAGGAAAACGAGGAGATCGTGAACGCCTGGCTTCCTGCCAAAGAATAGCCGGGCTTCCATTCCATGTCATGCGCGGTATCCGGTACTGACGGTGATGCGGTGATAGTACTTTGTTCGTTAGAAGTGCTGGAAGACAGGTGTTAGAGGTCGATTCTGTAAGCTCACCAGTAAGAAAGGCTTTGGGAGATATTGTCCCGAAGCCTTTCTTATTTTGTCTCCGGGACCGAAGAGATCAGGTATTCAAGGGGCAGGTTCCCCTGGCGAGAAAGGGTAAAGGCACGTTCTGCCGGGATGAGGAAAGTGCTACCCTCTTTTGCTGGAAAAGATTCTTGTGGGGCAGAAATTTCGGCCTGGCCCGCAATGACGGTGAGCGCTGAAAACGAGGTGCCCGAGTTGTGCTCCGTAGATGCGCTTTCAGGTGCGAAGCGCTCCAGGCGGAAGTGTTCGGACGCAACGAGGAGCGTGCAGGTTGGATCTGAACCGCATAAATTTTTCCAGGAGACGGGTTCTGGTTCGGGGGTATTAAAGGCGATTACGTCACGGGCTTGATCTACGTGGAGTTCTCTGGGAGATCCGTCTGGCCCGGTTCGATTGTAGTCGTAGATACGGAAGGTGAGATCGCTGGATTGCTGGACTTCGTAGATCATGACGCCCTGGCAAAGGGCGTGGACTGTGCCGGGCGGCACAAAAACAACGTCGCCGGGGTGTACGGGGAAAAACTGGACGACGTCTTCGGTTCGATTTTCCTGTACGGCCATTTCAAAACCTTGCGGGGTTATACCGGGCTTCAAACCGTATGCAACGCGGCCGTTTTCTGAGCGTAAAATATACCAGGCTTCCATTTTTCCAAAGGTGCCCAGGCTGTGTTTCTGCACATACGAATCGTCTGGATGAACCTGGATGGAGAGATCCTGGCGTGCATCCAGCAATTTAATAAGTAGCGGAAATTCACCTCGATATCTATCAAAAGTGGATTGGCCGAGCAATTCTCTACCATGGATTTGGGCGATGGCGCGGAGGGTGCTTCCAGAAAGAGGGCCAGCACACACGGTGCTTTCCTGGCCTGGATAGGCAGAGACTTCCCAGGATTCGCCAATGGGGCAATTGGGTGGCAGTTTCTTATTGTAGTGTCGGGCAAGGTTGTCGCCTCCCCAAATGGTTTCTTTTAGATAAGATGCCAGAGGAAGAATAGTGGGCAACATGGGAGGTCTCCTGGGGTAAGCGATCGAGGGTTTGTGCTTCGGAAGATGAAAAAATACCTTGTATGGAACTGGATGTCAATTCTGTTTGCCCCTGTGAATTCTGCTTGCGGTCCTCTGGTTGTGGCATTAGGTTAATGTGAAAAGATTTGAGCCTTCATGAGCGTGCTATATTCAGGATGGAAGGAGTGGGAATGATCAAGCTGGCAACCATGACAAGTGTATGCCCGGACTGGAGCCTGGACGAGGTGATAGACGGGATGAAAAAATACGGGTATCAGGGGCTGGAGCCGCGTGTAGGCTGGGGTCATGCCTCAGGGATTGAGCTGGATATGTCGGCGGACAAACGGAAGGCCGTGCGCAAGCGATTTGAACAGGAAGGATTGGAGATCTGTTGTGTGGCTACAGGTGCGCGGTTTGCAGCGACCGAGTCCGCCGATCTGGAGAAAAGCCTGACGGAGGCGCGTGCGGCTATTGACCTGGCTTCGGATCTGGGTGCGCCGCTTATCCGCACATTTGGTGGCGCACGCGGGGGGGGGTGAGTTGAACGGGATTGTCCACCGGACTGCGGAGGCGTATAAGAAGGTGGTTGACCAGGCTGCAAAAAAAAATGTAGTGGTGCTTTTTGAAACGCACGACGAATGGTGTGTTTCTACGCAGGTGCGAGAGGTCGTTGAACGGGTAAACCATCCGAACTTGAGGATCTTGTGGGACCTGATGCACACGCAGCGGTTTATGGAACGCCCTGCGGAGACGATGCAGACGATTGGGCATTTGACGGCGCATCTACATGTGCACGACGGACGGTATGAGACGCCGGAGGCCCGGATTACAACAGTGGGTCTGGGAGAGGGGACGATTGATCATACAACACCCGTGGAGCTGCTGAACGATGCAGGGTTCGACGGATATTTTTCGGTGGAAGTCATTCATAAGTCAGGGAGTGATCACGATGCGGATGGGGTGCTAAAGCAGTACAGCGAGGGATTCCAGGGAATTGTGGGAAAGTTGTAAGCCTGTTGCGCGCATCGAGTGCATGCTGTTCGACTCATTTCAGTGGAACTGAATGCAGGTAACATTCGATTGATCTGCCACGCATTTTGAATAAGGAGAGAGAGATGGCCAAGAAATTGGGCGTGCTGGTCCACGGTGCAGGATGGGTGTCCACACAGCATATTCAGGCGTTCCACAAAAATCCGCATACAGAGGTCGTGGCAGTTTCCAGCAGGAAGCTGTCCAGCGCAAAAAAACGCGCAGAAGAGGCCGGACTGGAAGACGTGGGCTTGTATAACAACTATGAAAAGGCGTTGCAGCACGAGGGCGTGGATATTGTCTGTGTTTGCACGCCCCAACATGTGCATGCGCAAAATACAATTGCGGCGGCCGAGGCCGGAAAACATATTGTCATTGAGAAGGGCGTAGCCAACAGTCTGGACGAACTCAAGGCGATGCGCCGGGCGGTGCGCAAGGCAAAGGTGAAGACCATTGTAAGTTTTGTGTTACGCTGGAACCCTTTGTTTGAAACGTTGAAGACAATGGTGGCGGATGACGCGCTGGGCGATGTGTATTACGTGGAAGCAGATTACCAGCACGATATTGCAAGCTGGTGGACGGGTTGGGAAGACGCCCGAAAAAAACGCACGGGTATCAGCGCGTTGTTGACAGGAGGCTGCCATGCGATCGATGCGATGCGCTGGTTTGCCGGAAAAGGGCAGTATGAGGCTGCTAAGCCGGTGGAGGTTTTTGCCTATTCGGGCGGATATCGCAAGGGGATGAATAAGGAATTTAATTATCAGGCCAATGAGTGGGTAGATTCCAAACCGCTGGAGTACGATGATCTGGAAGTGGCGATGGTGAAGTTTTCGAACGGGGCCATAGGCAAGGTATCGGTCAATTACGGCTGCGTGATGCCGTATACGTTTCCGCTGGAGATTTTTGGGAGCAAAGGTACTGTGAAGGACAACAAGATTTGGTCACACAAGTTTCCTGGCCAGAATGATTGGGTGGAGATTCCGGCAGTGATGCCAGACAGTGCAGATGTGTCGCACCACCCGTTCCAGGGGCAAATGGATCATTTTGTAGATTGTATTCTACAGAACAAGGAATCGCACTGCAATCTGGAAGACGCGATTGTGACGACTGAGATTGCGTTTGCTGCAATGGAGTGTTATAAGACAAAGAAACCGGTGAAGTTGCCTTTGATCAAGGGGTGAGGAAATGGCAAAGCGGAAGCGGAATCTGGTGTTGTTGGGCATAGACAGCCTGTGGGCGGATCATATGAGCTGCTACGGGTACCACCGACAGACCACGCCACATATTGATCGATTGGCGTCTCAGGGGGTGTTGTTCGAGAAGACGTATTGTCCGCACGTGCCCACCACATCTGCCTATGCATCGATGTTGACGGGAATGGATTGTTTTTCCACACAGGTGGTGGCCCTGCGGCACAAAGGTGGGTTGCGACCGGAAGTAAAGACGCTGCCCGAGATGTTGCGCGATGAAGGGTACGAGACAACATGCGTGGGGTTTACGGGAAATCCGAGTTCGCGTGGGTTTGACAATTACCTGGATTATAAGGCGTGGGGGAGTTGGGAGGAGAATCCGCTCCGCAAGGCTGAAGGGTTGAACGATGTCGCAATTCCAGAGTTAGAACGGCTGGCCTCCGGAAACAAGCCGTTCTGCTTATTTTTGCGGCATATGGATCCTCATTCTCCGTATTTGCCGCCTGCCCCGTTCGATCATCTCTTTTATAGTGGAAATGAATGCGACCCGAAGAACAAGTCCATGGAGCCGGTGTTTGCATTCAAGCCGTTTTGTGATTTTTTTGCGAGCTGGATGCCACCGGGCGTGACGGATGCGGAAGCCATTATTGCGCGGTACGATGGCGCATTGGCGTATATGGATGCCTGCATTCAGCGGATATTTACACGGTTAGATGAGCTGGGCCTGGCCGAAGATACGCTGGTGGTGCTCAATGGAGACCACGGCGAGACGCTGATGGATCACGATTGTTATTTTGACCACCACGGGACGTATGACTGTACGTTGCACGTGCCGCTGATGCTACGTTTGCCGGGTGTGTTGCCGGAAGGCAAACGGGTGCCAGGGTACAATACGCATCAGGATCTGGTACCTACCATTCTGGAACTGCTGGGTGTGAAGTCGAAGATCAAGTTTGATGGGCGCAGCCTGATGGAATTGGTGCGTGGGAAACGGCAGCATCACAAGACGGAGTTTTATATTACGGAAGCGACCTGGATGCGGAAGCATGGATGGCGTACACCGGAGTGGAAGCTGATTGTGGCGCTGGAACCGGATTTCCACTTCAAGCCGGAGGTGGAGCTTTATAACCTGGTAACGGACCCCGGGGAGAATGTGAACCTTGCAAAGAAGGAACCCGATGTGGTCCAGATGTTGAAAAACCGGATGGAAGCCTGGATTCAGAAGCGGGAGATGGAGACGGGGCTGACCAATCCGATGCACACGAATCTTCAGTGGCACGGCACGAAGCGGGAAGGACCTTTCCCCACGTCTCAGGCAGCGTACGATGAGATGCATATTGGATCGGTTGGAAAGGCGAAGAGTTTGCAGGCACGGGATGCGAAGAAAATGAAGAAGGCGAAAAAGGTAAAAAAGACGAAGAAAGCGCAGGTCCATAAGGGCAAGGGATGAGGTAAATTGGCAAGGGTCCATTGGCATTTGTTCATTTAGAAGGTACGCTTCCGGTGTTCTGCACCGTTGGATTCGGGACATTCACAAAGGGAATCAGATGAGCGATCATCTGCAAGTACTGGAGATTTCTGGAACGCCAGAACAACGTGGTCGTGTACATGGAGAGGCGTTCCGGGGGTTGATCCGAGAGCTGCTTCCAGCGTATTTTGATTATATGGACTGTACGAGTCGGGCGCACGGAGTGATGCCGCTGACAAAGGAGCGGGCGCTGGCGATTACACGTACGTATCTGGCTCCGACAAAGGAATACGCACCGGATTTAATGGCGGAGGTCCAGGGGATTGCCGAGGGTGCCGATGTGGTATTTGACGAGGTGATGGCGCTGAATGCGTTCCTGGATCTGTTCGATTATATGTCCCCGGCTTTTATTGAGGCGGGCTGTACTACGATGATGATTCCCGGCGGGCCGGATGGGTCCGGGGCGGTGATTGGGCAGAATTACGATTTGCCGGAGATTTTTGCAGAACCGGCGGTGTTGCTTACGTTGAGCGAGGCGGAGAGACCGGGTGCTGTGATGTACACAACGGCAGGTATGTTGGGGTGTGTAGGGCTGAACACGGCTGGTATTGGCGTGGTGATCAACAATCTGGTTCCAGCAGATGCAGGTCCTGGGGTACCTTACACGTTCGTGATCCGGAAGATTCTGGAAGCAGAGCAGATTGGAGATGCAATTGACGCCGTGGTGGGCACCCGGAGGTCTTCGGGAATGAATTACGTTTTATGCGATGGCCACGGAGAAATTTACGGTTTGGAGACGTCGGCGGCGGACTTTGAGGTGTTGTGTCCGTTCGATGGACCGATGGCACATTCGAACCATTATCTGGCAGAGCGGCTTAAACCTCTGGAGCGCCGGGGGTGGAACCAGCGTGGGCAGAGTATTGTGCGATGGGGACGAGCCACGCGGCTGTTGAAGCGGGCAAAAGACCCTGATGCGAATCTGATGAAAGAGGCGCTGTGCGACCACGTGAATAACCCGATTGCGATTTGCAGGCATAGCGAACTGCACTGCGGGGAGGCCTGCGGGCAGACGATTTGTGGCGTGGTGCTGGAACCTTCGGAAAACCGGGCATCTTTTGTTCGCGGCCCCAGTTGTGAACATACCTGGGCAGAATACAGTCTCCTGGGCATGACTGCGGCAGCCCACTAAAAACAGAAGAATCGGAGGGTGGGTATGAGCTCGGTAAAAGCGGTTTATATGATGACGGATATGGAAGGTGTGGCCGGGGTGGATGATTGGGACCCCCGCCATTTTGAATATGCTACCGAAGCGAAAGGTGTGTACGACCGGTCCGAGGTACAGCGGTTGCTCACGGGCGAGGTGAATGCTGCTGCGGAAGGGTTGTTCGAGGCCGGTGTGGAAGAGGTTCTGATCAACGACGCACACGGAGCTGGCCGCACGATTCTTCCTGAAGAACTGATTCCGGGCGTTCGGATTGCACGAGGTAAAAACAGGCCGAGCTGGCTGTTGGGTGTTGGGCGTCGGTTCGATGCGCTGGTGCAGGTGGGGATGCATGCGATGGGTGGCACGCCGAATGCCTGCCTCGCACATACCATGAGCCGAGGCGTGGTTTATCGGGTGAATGGGCGAGAGATCGGAGAGATGGGCATGGCGGCGTGCCTGGCGGGCCAACTGGGCATTCCCTGGGTGTTTACGTCGGGAGATCTGCACGCTTGCAGAGAGTCCGAGGCCTGGGTGCCGGGCATTGTGACGGCGCCGGTGAAAGAGGGGCTTTCGGATGTGTGTGCGATTCACCTTGCGCCGGTTGATGCGCGAAACCTGATCCGCGAGCGGGTGCAGGCGGCCGTTCAGATGGCCGGTGAGATTGAACCGCTGGACCTGCACGGGCCGGTGGTCATGGAGGTGGTTCGGGAAGAACCCTGGCCGGCGCAAGTCAAGCCGGGTGGGGAGCGTGTGGATGCATTCACGCTCCGTTTCAGAGGGGATCATTTCTGGCAGGTGTTTCATCAATGTTTTTATGGCAAACCAGATTTCCCGTTGCCCGTTTAAACAGGCTCCAGGCACACAAAACGAGACGGCAATGAATGATCAAATAAAAATGACCAAAGCCGAGCTTCTGGTTGAGGTGGCGGCACTGAGGGAGCGGGAAACCGCGCTTGAGGGGCAGGTCCACAGGCTGGAAGCGATCCATGCGGCCATCAAAGGGTTGAATGAGGTGATGGACTTGGAGGCCGTTGAGCCCATTCTAAAGGAATACCTCAAGGACCATGTGTCGTTTGACCGATTCAGCGTTGCGCTGGTTGTGGACGAGCGGCATTTTGAACATTTGGGCACAGGCGAAGTGGTTGTGGCACCGGGGCTGATTGGGGATGCCGGATCTGCAACGGATTGGGTCATAAAAAACAAAAGATCGCTGATTCGGCAGGATATTCTGGTCGATACACGATTCCGCGTCAGCGAGCGTACTCGTGCGACAGGGATTCGTTCGGATATTCTTCTGCCGCTGATTTCCAGAAATGAAGTGATTGGCACGCTGAGCCTGGCCAGCAACAAAGTGGGCGTTTACAGTGAGAAGGATCAGCTTTTGTTGGAGCCGCTGGCAGACCAGGTTGCTGTGATCGCAGATCGGGCGCGGCTCTACCGGGATCTGAGAGCAGCCTACCGGGATTTGAAATTGATTTATGACCGGGTATCCGACCTGATTGTGTTATTTAAAGTTGAGAAAGATGGAACCTGCCGCTACGCTTCGGTGAACCAGGCTTGCTTACAGGCTGTGGATCTTCCTGAAAATGAGATTATTGGCAAGCGGGTAGAGGATGTGCTGCCTTTGGCAACGGCGCAATTTGTGGGAGGGAAACACCGGGAAGCGATTCAGAAAGGTACGCAGATCCACTATGAAGGACACGCGGATCTGCCGGGCGGGTACGTTCGATTCCATACGACGATTACTCCCATTCTGGATAAAGATGGGGTATGTACATTTTTGCTGGGTGTTATCCATAATCTGGCCGAACGTGAGCAGGCCGAGCAGGAAATTATCCGTCTGGAGCGGTTGCACGCCCTTGAAGAAATGGCGCGTGGTGTTGCACACAATTTTAACAATATCCTGGTGGGTGTGCTGGGGTATGCGCAGTTGATTGAAATGCAGAGCCGAGATGCGCAGGCGGTGGAGAACGCAAAACAGATCGTAGAGAGTGCGCTACGAGCAAAGGATCTGGTTCAGCGCCTGAACCTTTCTGTGGGGCGGGGCGGAGACAGCCCGCCGCAGCAGGTGAATGGATTGGAGCAGTTGGTGCGGGAGGCCATTGAGGCTACCAGCCCCCGGTGGAAAGATGAGGCAGAAGCCCGTGGAATTGTTATTGAGATGGATGCGGTTTTGCAGGATGTACCGGCAATACGGGCAGATCGGATGGGGCTCCACCATGTTCTGGTACACTTGATTTCAAACGCTGTAGATGCGTTGCCAGAAGGAGGTCGCATTACGGTTGCCACGCGGCCCAATCTTGAATATGTGGAGCTGGATGTTGCGGATAACGGTGTTGGAATGACCGAAGAGACGCAGAAGCGGATTTATGATCCTTTTTTTACTACCAAGCAGGATGTGGGCAGTGGGTTGGGGCTCTCGATGGCGTACCGGACGATTATGGAATGGGGTGGCCAAATTGAACTGGAAAGCG
The DNA here is from genome assembly GCA_027619145.1 of bacterium. Next base: position 10,419 of record JAQCGA010000033.1, read on the forward strand.
CGCCAGGCAAAGGAAGTCGGTTTAAGGTGTTGCTTCCAGTTTGGAATCCCAGCATGGGAGAAGAATCTTCTGGAGAGAGCGTTGGGGATCTGTCGGCGCTGGGCCGGGTGATGGTGGTGGACGATGAATGGACCATCCGACAGGTACTGGTAAAGGCTTTGCGCGGTTACCCGATGGATACCTATACAAATGGCAAGCGGGCGGTTGAGAAGTTCCGGACCGGTGTGTATGCAGTGGCCCTGATTGACCTGGGAATTCCTGGTCTTCCGGGTGACGAGGTGGCGCGCCAAATTAAGGCTGCCGATCCGGAAGTGGTGACGGTGTTGATTACTGGGTGGGAGATTATGGAAGGAGATCCGCGCCTGGAGCCATTTGACCATCATGTCCAGAAGCCGTTTGGGCTGGCCGAGATCCAGCGTCTGGTGGCCCGAGCCATGGAGAAGTCAAAGGTTTGAGAAGGCGGAGTTCGCTTTAAATTTCAAGATTATTTTTTATAGAGGTTTCGAACTGAGGAACAGCATGGGTGCGAAAGATCGGGTTGTTATTGGGGTGGATGTAGGTACGGGCAGCGTGCGTGCTGGGGTATTTACACTGGATGGCCGGATGCTGGCGTCGTCGTCTTTGCCCATTCTGGAGTCTCATCCGAAGCCTGATTTCTACGAACAGTCTTCTCAAAATATCTGGCAGGAAACGGGCCGCGTGGTCCGGCAGGCAGTATCGGAATCGGGTGTTGCTTCGGATGCCGTGGTTGGGATCAGCTTTGATGCGACCTGTTCGCTCGTGGTGCTGGATCAAAAAGATCGGCCGCTTACTGTTTCGGAATCCGGCGATGCGGATTGGAATGTGATTGTATGGCGAGATCACCGGGCCATAAATCAAGTCAATGGGATCAATGCTGGTGGCTACGACGTGTTGAAGTATGTAGGGGGGGTGATGTCTCCGGAGCAGGAACCCCCCAAGCTGCTCTGGATCAAAGAACACCTGCCGGATACATGGAAGCGAGCGGGTAAGTTCTTCGATCTGGCGGATTTTATGGTGTATCAATGCACCGGAAAAGATGTGCGGAGTTTGTGTACGAATGTTTGTAAGTGGACGTACCTGGGGCACGAGTCTCGCTGGGACCGGGAGTTTTTCGAGGCTGTTGGGCTGGGGGACTTATTTGAGGGCGGGAAGGTTACGGATGACGTGGCACCCATGGGTACGCCGGTTGGGACGTTAACGGGAGAAGCCGCGCAGCATCTGGGGCTTTCTTCAAAGATAACGGTGGGCGTAGGGATTATTGATGCGCACGCGGGCGGTATTGGTGTGGGTGTGGACGCTGCTTCCCTGGCATTGATTGGTGGGACGTCTTCTTGCCATATGGCGGTGTCAAAGGAGGCGCGTTTTGTGGGTGGCGTGTGGGGGCCGTATCATAGCGCGATGATTCCGGACCTGTGGCTGAACGAGGGTGGGCAAAGTGCCACCGGTGCCCTCCTGGACCATACGATTGAGCGCTTCGGCCTGATCAAGGAGGGCGAGCGGTATTGGCATGTGCTTACCGGAAAAGATATGCATACGGTATATGCGGAGCTGAACGAGCACATTCGTAGCCTGGGCGTGGGGCCGGAATGGACGGAACGGATTCACATTTTGCCGGACCACCATGGCAACCGTTCGCCGAATGCGGACCCCAATGCACGCGGAATTGTGGATGGTTTGACGCTGGATCTGTCGTATGAGACGCTGGCGAAGATGTATTATGCCACGATCCAGGCGGTGGCTTACGGGACGCGGCATATTGTGGATGAACTGGAGGCTGAGGGGTATTGCATTCAGCAGATCAAGGCCTGCGGGGGTGGTACGAAGAATGCGCTGTGGATTCAGGAGCATGCCGATGCACTTCAACGTCCTGTTTTGTTGCCGAAGGAACCAGAGGCCGTGTTGTTGGGTTCGGCGATCCTGGGTGCGGTAGCGGCTGGTGTGTTTATGTCTATTCCCGAAGCGATGGAGGCGATGTGCCACGCTGGCGAAGTTGTAGAGCCCCGGGTGGAGACGAAGGAATACCACGGCTGGAAGTATGAACAACAGCGGGCAATGTACGGGCAGCAGGTGGCGCGGAGGAGAACATAAGGATGGGTTTGAGACATAAAGTGCTCTCTAAGACCGGGTCCACGCGGGGCACTGCGTATACGATGAGCAATAAGGTGCTCACGCATGAGGGCAAGACGCACGTTGTATGGCTGGATCAAATTCGGAATATTTACGTGCGTACGTTTCATCATCAGGCGCGGCGGTGGAGCAAGCCGGTGTTTGTGGGGGAGGGAGATGATAACCACGCAGGTGCCGCGCTGGCAATGGATTCTGAGGGGTTCCTGCACCTGGTTTTTGGGCCGCACCACAATCCTATTCAGCATGCGATTAGTGCGCGGCCAAATACGTCAACATCGTGGGTGATGCAGCCGGTGCTTGGAGGGTCTGCGGCGACGTACCCAAGTCTGGTGTGCGATGCGGAAGATACGCTGCATGTGTGCTATCGGGGTGCGTTTGCAGACGAACGGCCCCGTTCTTTGATGTACCAGCGCAGGCCGAAAGGCGGAGCGTGGAGCGATCCGGTGCAACTGGTGAACCCGGAGGGACCGCTGGCCTATACGCAGTTTGAGAACGCGCTTTATGTGGGGAAAGACGGAACGCTGTTTCTGAGTTACCACATTGTGCGGGCCTGGGAGGCCGACCACAAGGAGATTTGTGGACGGGGGTTCGGGGTGATGATGTCGCGGGATGGGGGTATGGGCTGGCAGACAGTAGATGGGGAGGCGCTTTTTTTGCCCACGACGCCGGATTCTCCGTGTGTGATTGAGTTTGACGAAAATCTGGATGTGCGTATGGGGAACATTGTGTGCGACGGTTCGGGACATCCATTTTTTTCGTTGAACCGGCGGGAGGGGGATTTCTGGCAGACACTTTTGTACCGACGACGAAGAAACCAGTGGGAAGCTGTACCTTTGTTTCCGGAGGTAGAGCGGGTTTTCGGTGACTGCGAGATGTCGGATGTGTGTGCGCTGAGTATTTCTGAGGATGGTGTGCTGTATGCGGCCGGGGTGGTTTGTCCACGTGGTGGTGGATGGGCGGCCTCGGGGAACGAGGTTGTGCTGTTTACCTCGCATGACAGCGGCGATACATTTTCTACATATGCGATTTCTAAAGAAGATCCGAGGGCATCGAACTGGTTGCCTTCTGTTGAACGATGCACGGGTCACAATCGGGTGGATGTGCCAGGGTTGGTTTATACGCATGGGGAGAAAGGGGAGGGGTGCAGCCCGGATGTGGATACAGAGATTTGTTTTGTATCTCTGGAGCAGGTTGCGCGGGATGAAGCCGCAGAGGTTACGCGGGCGGTTGCCGGTGTGGAGCATTTGAGTGGGCTAGCGTTTACAGAAGAACAGCGTAAAAAGATCCGTCGCCGTGTGGAGGGATACCGAGCCAATTACCAGGCGTTGCGCGACGTGGAGGTTGGGTACGATGTGGAGCCGCCCACGGTGTTCTTGCCGGGGGTTGCGCCAGGCGGTGAGGCTACATCGTTTCGATTGTGTGATGGAGGATCCGTTGACCGGCCGACATCTGACGAAGAACTGGCATTTCTCCCGGTTTCTAAGCTTGCGCGTTTGATCGAATCCCGGGCGGTTTCACCGGTGGAGCTGGCGCGGTTGTACCTGGACCGGCTTCACGCGTACGGTCCAGGGCTTCATTGCGTGGTTACGGTAACAGAGGATCTTGCGCTGAAGCAGGCAAAGGTGGCCGAGGCAGAGATTTT
>JAQCGA010000034.1 GCA_027619145.1 bacterium
TCCAGGTGAATCTCGGGCAGCCACAGGGGGCTGCCCCTACGAAATTCAAAATCGGATAGATGATTTCCGGCGGCAATTATCAATTGGAAATTTATCTGGGAAATGGGAAAGGTGCGGGGGTTTCGTTATAGTGTTTGAAGCGGTCTTCGCCGCGGACCAGAATGGGACGCCACCGTTGGCCGACGGAGTTTTCGTTGACCTGTTTGGCTTTGGGAGGAATAAAGCGGACGGTGAGGCCGCAGCGGCGCCGGTTGGAGCGGTTGGGCATGCTGGCGTGAAAGAGCTGGCCGTCGTGTATGGACATTTGCCCGGCTTTGAGTTCCAGGTCTATGGCCTGGGTGGTGTCTACGTATTCGTCTGGAATTTCCTGGTTGATGCTTAAGAGGTTGCCTTCTCGGTCAGATTTTGCGTGGGTGACAATGCCGTTTCGGTGTGAGCCGGGGATGACGCGCATGCAGCCGTTTTCAACGTCGCTGTCATCAATGGCAATCCAGGCGGTGTGCGCTTCGGGTGGCTCCAGGCCCCAGTAGGTGACGTCCTGGTGCCAGGCGACAAACCCTTTGGCCAAGGGGTCCGGGTATTTGCAGAAGAAGTGGGTGCTGAGGAGGAGGACGTCTTTGCCCATGGCTTCTACCAGGAGGTCAAGAATACGTGGGTCGGCAGACAATTTCCAGATGAATTCTTCATCAAAATGCCGGGCTTGCAGACCAATCTGGCATTTTTCTTTGCCTTCCCGGGCTTCCAGTTCGTCGAAGGCTTCGCGGTAGGCGTTGATCTCTGTTTCGGTGAAGATGTCTAATTTGGGCAGAACCCCCTGCTCTGCATAGATCTTGCCGAGGTTTTCGACAGCGGGCATGGTTTTTTCTCCTGGTTTGTGTTCGGGGAGGACTATGTGTTTCTTGCAGGACGATCGTAGATTTCTAATCTATGTGTAATGGCAAAGTGGGGCAACCCGTTTCTTGCCTGGGCGTTCATTCGGTGGCGCTTGACAGGCCGAGTCCGGTGCGGTATCATAGGGCGTTCGTATGTTCTGTATGGGCGGATCTGTGTGTCCGCCTGGGGTCTAAAAAGGGGTCGCGCAAAGGCGCAAAGTCGCAAAGGGAAACCGGTGGTGTTGCGGGGTGTTTCGCAGGGGCAGACCTTCGTGCTTGCCCGGCTTTGGGATATTTTCGTTGAGGCGGATAACCATCCGCCCGTTTTTCGGAGGGGTCATGAAAATTACGGATGTTTCTGCGCTGGTTTTACGTTTGCCCGAGGTGACAGATGCGTGTGACGGAACGCAGGATACGTGTTTGATTCGCATAGAGACAGATGAAGGGATTGTGGGATGGGGTGAAGTGGATTCGTGCCCGACTGTGGTGAAGGCGATTGTGGATGCGCCGTTGTCGCATCAAATTTGCAATGGGTTGGGCAATGCGCTTCGTGGGGAAGATCCGCTGGCGATTGAGGTTTGTACGGAGAAGATGATGAAGGCTGCCAATTATTATGGCCGTGCGGCTGTTGGACAGCACGCGATGGCCGGGGTGAATCTGGCATTGTGGGATATTGCGGGGAAGGCACTTGGACGGCCGGTGTGTGAATTGCTGGGTGGTCCGTTTAAAAAGAAATTTCGGGCATATTGTTCGATTCTTTTTGGAGATACGCCGGAGGAGACGTACGAGCTGGGGCGGAAGCATGCCGATATGGGGTTTACTGCAATTAAGTTTGGTTGGGGACCTATGGGGCAGAGTGAGGCGAACGATATTGCGCTGGTGCAGGAGGCGCGCAGGGGAGCTGGCGAGGATGTGGATGTTCTGATCGACGCGGGACAGGTGTGGAATTGGAAGACGGCGTTGAAGCGGGCGCACCAGTTTGCGGAGTTTCGGCCGTTCTGGATTGAGGAACCGCTACATCCCCAGGATGTGAAGGGGTACGCATGGTTGACTGCGGAGAGTCCGGTGCCGATTGCAACAGGTGAGGCCGAGGCGAGTCCGGAGGCGTTCGAGAGGCTGATCGTGGAGGGCGGGTTGGATTGGGTGCAACCGGACCCGGGTCGGTGCGGGATTTCCACGATGGTGGAAGTGGGCAGGATGACGCATCGCCACCATGTGAACGTGGTGAATCATGCGTTCAAGAGTGGAATTACGATTGCGGCGTCTTTGCATGGGCTGGCGGCAGTGCCACACGGGACGGTGTTTGAATACTGCATGTCGGATTCCCCGCTGCGGCACGAGTTGACGCACGAACGGTTTGAAGTGGTGGATGGATATGTGATGGTTCCCGATGCTCCGGGATTGGGGGTAACGGTGAATGAGGAGACGGTGGAGAAGTACAGGGTGGCTTGAGGGCTAGGGGAAGAAGAAATTATCAATTGATAATTGGCAATTGATAATTGACAATTGTCTGAAGTCTTATTTCTCACCGAGTGTTATGCTGTGAGGTGTCCTCCGAATCCGGAGCCTTTCTCTCGGACGGGTTTGTGGATGGTGACGTTGCGTCCATCCTGCAGGCCGTCGCGATACGCGGGGGTGTCGGATACACCGCCACCCCTGCGGGTGTGTACCCGAGGGTTGAGATATCGATAATAGGTGTGTAGCCTGGCATCCCCTTTCCAAACGAGGGCCTGTGTTTCTTGCAGGCCCTTTTCTTGTTCTTTTAGTTTTCGGTAGAAGCCTTCCAGGACGCCCGTATAATATCGCTGACGTTCTCGGTTGGCCCGGATGTTGTTCTGTTTTTTGTAGTCTTTCCAGAGATTGTCCAGGAGGTTTGTGAGGTAGTGGTACACATAGTCTGCCATGTCCAGGTTTTCTGGGGTGCCAAAAATTTGGAGGAGGGTACCGGATCGGTTCTGGAGGGCATCGTAGCTGTGTGCCCAGATGACTTCGACGAAGAAAAATTCATTCAGGAGGGCGGCCAGCCAGATTTCTGCGGAGGTGCGTCGGCCTTTTACTTTGCCCAGATGGCGGTACGAAAAATGGCGTTCGCGGTCCAGTTCTACCAGGTCGATGTTGTATTTGATGAGGAGGTGGCGGGCTTTTTGAACGGCGACCTGGGCTTCGTTTTCATTGGGGCTACCGGAAAGGGAGAGGAGTTTTTTGAGGCGGCGTAAGAGGGTGGGGTCCGTTTCTGCTTGAAGGTCCTGTGCAGATGCGGTTGCCCTGGGGTTGCAACGGAGTACGTGGCAGGCCTGCTTGAAGGCGGGGCCGTGCGGGGGTTCGTTTTCGGCATGGAGAACTTCCTGGGCGTACTGGTGCGCCATTTCGTGGCGAAGGGTTTCCAGCACAGACGCCCAGGAGTCGCGGTGAATGTGGATCTGGGAGACAGAGAGGGTGCGGGTGGTACCATTCCAGTGGCCGAGTTCACGTTCAGACCGACTCAGGCGAATGACGGGCCGGGTGAGTGCGCTGGACAGGTATTCCCGGTTATAATGCGTCCACCAATGGTAGAGCTTGCGGTTCCAGGATTCGTGTAGTTTTTGTTCGGTGGACATGGATCAGGAAGTTTTTTTGACGCCCAGCTCCCGCAAAAAAGAGGGGCTGAGGGTGCCGCGGGCAACTTCGGCCACTGGACCTTTCATGGTGAGGTTGAAGTCTTTGTCTATGTCAATGTGCAACGTGCCGCCGGGTGCTTTGACGGTGACGGGTGTTTTGACCAGGCCCAGGCGTACGGCAGCACTGGCGGCTGCGCAGGAAGAAGATCCGGAGGCGAGGGTTTCCCCGGCACCGCGTTCCCAGATGAGGATGTAGATTTCTTTTGGGCCAGTGGGTACGGCAAGCTGGACGTTGATGCGGCGGGGGAAGAGGCTGTGGTTTTCGAGTTCGGAGCCCAATTTGAGCAGGTCTTCCCGAGACCAGGTTTTTCCTTTGGGTTTGAAGATCACGCAGTGCGGGTTGCCCACGCTGACGCCGGTGAATTTGAGGTTTTGTCCGGCGGCTTTTATGGGTTGTTCGATGAGTTCGTCCACGTTCAAGGTGCAGGGCAAAGCCTGAGGGCGAAAGGTGGCCTGGCCCATTTCGACGGTAGCAACGCTGGCGTCGCCGTGTTTGTCTATGTGTAGTTCTACGCTGACGAGGCCGCCTTTTGTGTTTACCGTGAAGTTGTTGCGGCGGACTTTCCGGGTGGCGTGCAGGTAGCGTGCGAAGATGCGCAGGCCGTTGCCCGATTTTTCGGCTTCGCTGCCATCCGGGTTGTAGATGCGTAAGCCAAAGTCCGCTTTGTCCGATTTTTCAAGGGTGAGGATGCCGTCGCTACCCACGCCCCAGTTGCGGTCGCAGATGAGGCGGATGTTTTTGGGGGTCAGTTTGAAGTCCAACTCAGCCGGGTCCATGACGATGTAGTCGTTTCCCAGGCCGTGGCCTTTAAAGAAGCCGTTTTTCATGCAGGTCTCCTGTGGGTGCAGATTGTGGTTGGATGGGGTATTACAGATCAATCCCAGGTCAGAACAACGCCCATGGTTTCGCCAAGGCGGTTGTAGAGCAGGTCGAAGGCTTCTGCCGCCTGTTGATATGGGAAGCGGTGCGAGATCATGTCTTCAACTCGAATTTTGCCTTCGGAGAGAAACTGGATGGCCTGGTCCGAGCCTTCGGGGCGTTTGCTACCATCGAGATAGCCACCGATGAGCCGCTTGCCCTGAATTTTGGACGAGTCCAGGGGGAGGGGTTCCTCTTCGTAGAGGCCCAGAACCTGGATGAGACCGCCGCGTTTGACCATGTCCTGGGCCTGACGAAATGCAGCTGTACCAGCCCGGCCGCCTACGGCTTCGACAACAATGTCTGCCCCTGCGCCATGGGTGAGGCGTTTGACGGCTTCTACAGGGTCTTCTGTGGAGGCGTCAATGACCTCGTCTGCACCCAGACGCCGTGCCAGGTCGCAACGGATGGGGAGGGCATCTACGGCAATCACACGTGCGTTGACCATTGCTTTGAGTGTTTGCATACAGCCGCTGCCTACCAGGCCCTGGCCCAGGATGACAACGGTGTGTTCGGCCTTTGCGGCAATTTCCCACATCCATAATACAGAGCTGGTGGCCAGAGGCCAGAAGGTGCCTGCGATAGATGAGACGGTATCTGGGAGTTGAACCACAGGGGTGTGGTGTGTGGAGTTGACAACTTCGACAGCCACGTACTGGGCATGAGGTGCCAGGGCTGCCACCCGTTCTGAGAGGAAAAAGTCTTCGACCTCAGAGCCAACTTCCACAACCTGTCCTACAAACGAGTAGCCCATGCTCTGGTGGGCAATGGCTTCTGGCCGGATGTAGCGCCGCCAGATCTCAGAGCCCCGGCTGATGAGCGTTTTTTCGGCGCGGATGAGGATCTGGGTGGACGTAATTTGCGGTACGTCTACTTCTTCGATGACGATGTTATAAGCGCCTTCGGGTTTGGCAACGCGTTTCATGAATTTTCCTCGCGGGGTGAAAGGCGGGTCTCACGCAAAGGCGCAAAGACGCGAAGGGAAATCGGTGGTGATGCCCTATGCTATTGCGCAAGAGGATAGAGGCGTGCCGTGCAAACATGTTGACGGCGTCAGGTGACGATCCATTGCTGACCGGGTGAGAGAGGGATTTTCTGGTCGCCGACTGCGACGGAAGCTGCTTCTTTGCCCAGGTTGGTCAGACGGATGCCTTTGGAAGTGTTTTCGAATTGTACGGAGCTTGCAGATTCCAGGGTCCAGGTTCGATCCATCCATACGAGCCGGGTGCCGCCGGCCAGGACAACGCGTTCGTTTTTTCCGCCCGACTCCGCAAAAAGGGCCTGCCCTTCAAAGGTGATGCTTTGCCACGATACGGGTCCGGGGATCAGGGTAATGATGTACGTGAATTCTGTGTTTTTTCGGCGCAGCGTGATGCCTCTGGCTCTTGCGGGGGGGTCCAGTTCTGTGCGGATCAGTTCTTCGGGGACGGGCCGATTTTTGAAGAGTTGGAGTGCGCACCGGTAGGTGGTGCGGCGGTTTCGGCGCCGGGCGATGACCAGGGGCGTGCGACCCTCTTTGGACGTATCGGTTGCGCCTTCTGCGTTGTCCCAGCCTTCTCCTGTGATGACTTTGGTGGGGACTCTGCGTGAGCCAATCATGCTGAGCCGGACACCGGCAGTCCCGGTGCGCCAGTTCACACGCCAGTCTTCTTCCGGTTGGCCGGAGCGGGGATCCAGGATATGTTCAAATCCATCTGTTTCACCGGGCGGTGTGCTGAGCTGTTTGCGAGGGAACACTGTTCGCATTTGTCCGCGATTGTGATAGACCCAGTCGTAGGTGTGCATGTGTTCGCCCGACAGGCGGTCGATGATCAGGACCAGATCGTGCATGAGTAGCAGGGATCGGGAGATTCGTACCCCTTCGTACGCTTCATCTGCTGTGGATGAAATGAGGTCAAAATCCGGGCCGTTGACGAGCAGGTCGAGTTTTCCTGTACACGATTTCTGGGAGTGGCCATCTACCACGAGGGTGTTGTGACTGACGGTTTGCTTATACCACTGGTGGTGAATGGGAACACCGTACGCAACCGAACCTGGGTCTGGTGCGAGAATCCGGCCTTTGCCGTAGAGGGTAAATGCGAGTTTGTCGGGGTGGCCGTGGGCACCTCCGTGGGGCCCGTAGTCGAAGGCAAGATAGGTGCGATCTCGGGCAGGGCCCTGGCGTAGATAGACGAATCCGGAACGAGGCAGGTGGGTGCTGGATTCGGTTTCTGGGATTTTTGCGGGCAAGTCTGGTACGCCATAAAGCAGGGCGTTCAGGCTGTGTCTGTTGCCGTGGGCAAGGGGCCAGGCAAAGCGAGCATCTCCGTAGCGGGCGTATGCAATTTCGTAGGAAGGGGCCGCCTGGGGCATGCTGGCGTTGTCCGAGTCATGGAAGGCAGGCAGGGTGCCATCGGGTTGTTTGGCCAAAAATGGGGCTTCGAACATGCGTCGAAAATGATCACTATAGAGATCCAGGCCGCAGTTGCGCAGGGTTTCCGCCCAGGCCAGAAGGGGTTCCATCGCATAGAAGTGGTAGCCCCAGGAGCCTTCAAGCCAGAAGCCGTCGGGAAGGATGCCCCGGGCAATTTGACTGTGGATGCCTACTTCGCTTTCCAGGGCAAACGCAACCAGGTCCCGGTCACGCAAGAGCAAGCCGGCCATGCCAATGGCTGCATTGTGCCAGCTCTGGATGTTGTGGATGCCCAGGTTGTTTTTTAAGATGAGTTTTGCGGCTGGTCGCAGGAGTTGTTCCCGGATACACTGGTGATCTGCCGGTGTGAAGACGTCTGCGTGGCGGATGAGGTCATACCCTTCGCACAGGGGCAGAAGCCAGATGGATTCGCCGAGGGTGCCCCAGGAGACTTTGGCGGTCCAGGCCGTATTGGTGTGCTGGCCATGATCTCGAAGAGGGTAGTGCGGGTAACGGTCTGCGTACTCCAGGAGAATCTGTGCGGCTTGTTGGGCGGCTTTTCGGGAACCGGTGAGCGCGTAGTACACGCCCAGGGTGCGGACGGTGCGGCTCAATTCGGCATGAATGTCCGTAAGAGGTACGGAGTCCCAGGGTTCGCCGGAATAGACCCGGCCGCAAGCAGGACACACGTGGCCGGTCTTGGCTTTAAACTCAAGTTTACTGCCGTCCGTTTCGCAGGCATACCAGTGGGGCCACTGGCCGCCTTTGTCCGGGATGTTAATTTTCTTTGCCATCCCGGCTTCCGCACGGTCTTGTAGCTGCTTGAAGGCGGCTGCGGCCCAGTCTGTTTGTTTACTTTTTTGACGAATCCCGTCCAGGTCCGTTTCGCGAACAACCAGACAAGGTGCGGATGCTGCCCGGATCAATTCTGTAACGGATGGTGTTTTCTGTGACATCAATAACTCCTTGCGCACAACCGGCGGGTCGAATTAAGCACGCCAGGCGTCCTGGAAAAACCGGATCCAGTTACCGTGCATCACGGCTTCTACGTCTGTGTCCGAGTAGCCTCGAGTTTTCAGGATATGTGCAATTTTTTGCAGGTCCGCAATGGTGTCCAGGTCGTGGGGTGTTTGCTCGGTTCCATAGCCGCCGTCCAGGTCGCTTCCAATTCCTGCGTGGCGGGTGTTCCCTGCAAGCTGGCAGACGTGGTCGATGTGGTCTGCCACGGTTTCCAGGCTGACGACCTCGGGGGAGGTTTCTGTTTTGATCCAGCCGGGATACAGCATCCAGGCATCCAGGGCCGCCCCAATCACGCCGTTTCGCTCAATGATGGTTTTTAGCTGTTCGTCTGTAAACTGTCGGCATCCCGGAACGAGCGCCCGGCAGTTGTTGTGGCTGGCCAGAACCGGGCCTTTGAAATGGTCAACGGCTTCCCAGAAGGCGTCATCTGCCAGGTGGGTGAGGTCCAGGACCATGCCTATTTCGTCCATGATTTTTAGCAATTCGATGCCCTGTGGGGTCAGTCCGCCTTCGGTGTCTGTGCCGTAGGCGTACGCGCTGATGCCGTAGTGGGAGAGGCTGATCACACGCAGACCGTCTTCCCACCAGGAAACCACCTGGCCCGGCCATGCAATGGGGTCCGCACCTTCCATGCTCAAGATGTAACCGAGGGGTTCGTCTGCGCTATTTTTGTTCCAGGCTGCAACGTGGGTTTCCAGGCTGGTCCGATCCCGGATCATGCGGAGTTTGCCCTGGGCTTCCAGGACGCGATAGTAGGCCAGTTGACCCTGGGCTTTGGCGTAGGATATTTCCTGGCAAGATGCCCCGGTGGCCGGGCTGTTGGGCCGGGCGGTTCTGGCAATGACGGTGGCCAGACAAAGGCCAATTTCACCTTTTCGCATTTCTGGGAAGGTGGTGGTTCCGCGTGCCCGGCCTTTCTGGGTCATGCCGGCTTCTTTTTCCCGAATGGCGTACACGTCCAGGTCCAGGTTTCGGTCCCAGTTGAGCGCGTTCATGGATAGGTCCAGGTGGGCGTCGATCAGGAACATTGGGGTCTCCTCGGAGAATGGACGATGAAGTGAAAAATAGAGAACAATTATCAATTATCAATTGCCAATTGCCAATTGATAATTGATCAGGCTTTCAGAACCCAGTCGTACATGGCTTTGGCGCGCTCCAGGATGCGGTTCAGGTCGCAGGGGAGTACGTAGCGGTCGTCAATCAGGCCTTGCGTAGCCCGGCGGACTTGATCCAGGTAGGCTTCGCGGTTTTCGTAGCGTTCCTGTACGGAGAGGCGTGGGTCACCTGCGGCTTGTCGATCGGTAGCTGTTCGAGCAAAGGGTACCCAGGCACCTTCCAGGCCCACGAGTGCGTTGGGTGCGCCACTTTCCGGGCGGCGGAAGCGCCAGCCGGTAAATGTGCCCAGGGGAACGGCAACTTCGGGCATTCGGATTCCGGAAATTTCATTTCCGTCGGAGTCGGTTGCGGGTACGCGTACGGGATAGGGTGGGCCTACCAGGGGTGGTTCTATGGTGATGATGCCCTGTTCCCATTTCGGGCCGAAGTCCAGCCGGTAAGGTTGGCGGGGTGCGCGAGGAAAAGACAGGCCAACGACGGTGGGGAAACCGACGGTTTCTGCTGTGGCTGGGACCAGCGTTTTTTGTGCGATTGTGCTGTACTGGTTGGAGGGTGGTTCGGTACCGTTTAGAACCCAGGCGTCGAGTGCGCTGAACAGGGCGCGCATGCCGTAGCTGAAATTTACAGGATTTACCGGGTGTGGGTTTCGGTGGGGCGGTGGAAAGGCACCGGGGCCGTGTTGTGTGCCGGAGAAGTGGTACAGGCGCACGTTGGGGTGCAGAGAAACATCGGTTTTGCCTTCCAGGTCTGTGTGTACCAGGGAAGCGCTGCGGTTCCAGTATTCTGTAGATGTGTTGGTGTAAAAGATTTTCGGTGTGGTATGGGTCTGTTCGCAGCGTTCCAGGAGAGCGCCTTTTTCTTCGGTGTGCGGGTCTGTCTGTTCCAGGTCTGTAAAGGGGAACTGTTCGGTTGGGTAGAAATTTTCAATATGAGAACAGGTATGTCTGGAGGGCTGGGCGAACCGGTGGTTGAAGGATCCCCGGGCTCCGCCGGCTACGTGGGCGAGGATGCCGTCGAAAACATTTCGGTGCTGTTCATCTTGATTGAAGCCCAGGTAGAGGAGGTGTCGGAGGAAGCGGCCGCTCTGGGATGAACCAAATGCGTGTGCACGTTGGATGGTACCGGCAAGGGGGTTGGGGGTGTTCTGTGCGTCTGCTGTTTCGTATTTACAGAAAGAGACGAAGTCCCGGGTTGCGGCAAATCCCAGACCTGTGATTGTGGGATTTTTGGCTGTGTAGACGACATCGTAAATACGGCCGGGTTCAAAGCCGGTGGAGAGGGTGACGTGCCGGGGGCTGGGGATTTGTTTGCCCTTTTGAACAGTGGCAAAGGCCCACTGGTCTCGCGGAATGGGTTCGGGTGGGTCCATCGGGTAGTTCCGGACGGTAAGGGTTGCGGTCGGGTCGTCTGAATTTGCAACTTCGTACGCGTGGTGATAACGGCTGCCCAGCGAGTGTGTATGGGTGGGTGCATCCACCACAATTTCGCTGCGTACGATGCCCAGGATGGGGTTCTTGTTTTGTGTGGCGATGGGTACGTCCAGGGTCATCAGGTCCGGGTTGTCCGGAGCTTCAGGAGGTACATCTACCTGCCAGCCGCAACAGGCAACGGTGTATCCTTCATTCATCAGGAAACCGTCGCCAAAGTGCGCTTCGGTATGGGGACGGTTGGAGGCTTCGGCCAGGTTGAATTTGGCCAGGAGACCTTTGCGACCCCGGTTCACAACGTGGTAGAAGAGGCCGCCGTTGCCACGGTTAGATTCTGCGGGTTTGAGAATGTGGATGTCCGCCCGGCATTCGACAAGGCCGTTCACATTTACGGGAGCCAGGTTCAAGTCTACGATGGGCTGGTTCAATGGGTTGGCCGGGTCCACGCAGAAGTACGCGCTTCCGGTGAGGATTTCATAAGGGCCCGTTTTGCCGAATGTTTTGTTTTTCAGGACGGGTTCGCGGCTGGTTATTTCAAGGCGTGTTAGCATGAGGGTACCTGTGTGAGGTCCTGGATGTCGCTGCGATAAACCCAGGTTCCCTGTTTGACGTAATGGGTGGCAAAGGCCAGACGCTTCCGGTTTGTGGAACGGTTGGCATACGATCCGTGGATCGTCCGACCGGTGAAGAAGACGCCGCTGCCGCGGGGTACGGTCAAGAAGGTGATCTCAGCTGGGTCCAGATTGCGGATTTCGTGTGAATGCATGGTTTCACTCCAGGTTCGGCCGTCTGGAGCGCGCATGGCGTATTCGTTGACCCAGGAAGCGTGTTCACTTTTGTCCTGCGGAGGTTGCGTGTCGTACAGGGGGCGCAGGTGGCTGCCGGAGGCCACACAGAGGCCGCCATTGTCTTTGTCTGTATCGCTAAAGGCAATCCAGCAGGCCATGAGTGTGTCGGGTTCGTTGCGGATGTAGTGGGTGTCCTGATGGAGGGCAATGCCGGTGCCCCCTTCGGGCGCTTTTGCCATGTACATCGTCTGTACGATCATTGGCAAGCCATTCAGGAGCTGTGCAACGATGCGCGAAATACGTGAGTGCTCAGCCAGGTGCTTCCACTGGGAGTCAGCCGTGTGTTTTCGCAGACCCAGGGCCTGGATTTCAGGTGGTTTGGGTCTTTGCTCGTGTTCTAGAAAGGCGTCTATTTCTGCACCGGTGAGCAGGTCGGGTACCTGGAGGTAGCCCTGTTGCTGGTAGGAGGCAATCTGTTGTGCGCTCAGGGGTTCATCCGCCATCGGTCCACCTCCTGGTTTTTGGGTGTGCCAGCGTGAAGGCGTTGCGCCGGTTCATGGGGATTGCCACCAGATTTCACCGTTCCGGACAGAGGCTGTGCAGACCAGGCGGCGGTCGCCTTTCAATACCTGCTCGTGCGAGTCCACCAGGTCGAAGGAACCGGTTTCCTGTGCGAGGACGGCTACGTCTCCGGCTGCACCAATGCCCAGGTGGCCCAGGGTGTCTGACAGGCCAATGACGCGTGCAGGTTCGATGGTGCTGCGCTGGATGACTTCGTCTAAAGACATGCCCAGATTGAGGAATTTGGAGAGGGTGGTGGGCAGGTCGTATACAGGGCCGTCTATGTTGAGGGCGTGGATGTCGCTGCTGATGGTGTCTGGCGGAAACCCGTCTTCTAAGGCGCGGCGGCCCACATCGTATTTGAAGCTGCCCAGACCGTGGCCAATGTCAAAGATGATGCCACGCTGGCGGGCATCCCGTACGGCAGATAAGACTTTCCCGCTGCTGTCCAGAATACCGCCCATTTCGCCGCCGTGGAAGCAGTGGGTAATGATGTCGCCTGGGCGGAGGTGAGCCAGAAATTCGGCTACGGGAACGTCCGAGCCGGTGATGTGGACCATCAGGGGTTTGCCACACCGATTTGCCGCATCCAGAGCGAGCTGGAGGAGGTCGCGTAGATCTGCATCTCCTCCAACGCCCCGGTAGAGGCGGACTTTGACGCCCAGCGCTGTTTTCGGGTGTTCCTGCACAGATCTTGCACATGCTTCGGGCTGGACGTAGCCTTCGTACACCATTTCGCCCCGCCGCCAGGGAAGGCCCACACCGGAGAGGTTAACGTAGGCCAGGATGCGGGTCTGTGAGCGTTCAATGACATAGCGTTCCAGGCCCCGGTAGTTGATCCAGCCGGCGGTGCCGGTATCTATGGCGGTGGTCACGCCGGTACGGGGGCAGAGGTCGTCTGCTTCAATGCCGAAGAGAGAGATGTCTTTGAAGAGGTGCGTGTGCAGGTCGATCAGGCCAGGTACGACGTATTGATTGGAAACGTCGAGGACTTTGTGCGCCTGGGTCGCAGAGAGATCTGCTGCGATGGCGGCCACGGTGCCGTCTTTCAGGGCAAGGTCCGCTCGTTGATGGATGTTGTTGGCGGGGTCGATGACGGTACCACCACGAAGGACAAGATCATAGGGTTGCGTCATTGGGGGTCCTTATTGTTCAGGAGAGCACGAGTCTCAAGGTAAAGTTCCGTCGAATTCCAGGAGGGAATCATATATCGGGAGGTGCCGGATGTCAAGCGGAGATTGGCGAAAGTGGTTCCTGGATCTATCGAAACGTCATAGGCGAAAAAAGGCCCCGGAAGGGATCTCCGGGACCTGATTTGTCGTTTGCTGGCGTACGTGAGAGGTCAGGACCGTTCTTGGATATAGGTCTCTGCATCAATCCGTCCGTCCTCGATGCAGGTCTGGAACAGGGTGATGGTTTCTGCTACGGCTTCGTCGAGCGGACGGTGAGGGATGGCACCCACTGCTTTTTCCAGGCCGCTGCCGTCCACTTCTGAAGGGAAAGGAAGCTGGATGTCTTTGAAAGTAATCTGCCCTGCGGCACCGGGTACGGCTTTTTCAATGGCGGCAACCACATCGCGCATGTGCGGCACGAGCCCGCCCAGGTTGAAGGCATTTGCGCCTTCGAACGGAGCCCGAGAAGATTGGATGAATGCACGGGCCGTATCGTTGGCATATTGAAATACGGTGCGCCCGCCATAGGAGATGTGATAGGGTTTCCCGGCGGCGGCGGCCAGCATTGCGGTGGTGGGTGTAGAGGTAACACCCTGATCTCGTCCTACACCGTACACTACGTACGGCCGCAGGCCAATGGAGGGGATGCCGTCATCGTTCCAGTACACGTGTGCGGTGCCTTCGTTGGCCTGTTTGTACACACCGTAATGGGTGTGGGGAATCAATGCGGCATCGTCCGAGAGGACGGCGTTCGGTTCATAATCTTCCGGAGCGCCAAAGACGGCAACAGAACTGGCGTAAATCACGCGGCCAATGCGGTCCTTGCGGCGTTTCACGGCTTCGAACACGTTGACGGTACCTACCACGTTGACCCGGGCACCCAGGGGTGGGTCTGCCTTGCAGAAAGGAACCTGGAGGCCAGCGAGGTGGATGACGTTGGTGATGTCGTGTTTATCCAGGGCGGTTTCGAAGGCGGCAAGGTCTGTGATGTCGCCTGGGATGAAGACGACGCGGGAGAGTTCTTCTTCGGACAGGAGCAATTTCAGCCGCCTGGGTTCAGTGGCCAGGTCGAAGATGGCTACCGGGGTTCCTTCACGGACCAGGTGGCGCACTGTCCAGGCACCAATGCAGCCT
>JAQCGA010000035.1 GCA_027619145.1 bacterium
CTTCTACCGGAGTTGTTTACAGCCCCAGAAATTCTTGCCAGTGTTTGTCGTCTACTGGAATGCCTTTTTCCATGTTTTCCTGGCGGGTTTTGAACATGCGCTCGCCGGGGTAGGTGATTTGCGCGCCTTCTTCGGCGGGTTCGGCGGCCTGGAAGTCCTGGAGGGTCTGGCCTACAAGTTGTTCGATTTGTTCCTGGCCGACGATGGTGTTGGCATTGATGGCGATGAAGGTTTGGGAGACGCCGTATTCGTCTGCGGCCTGTGCAATCTGGTAGGTGGACCGGCCGCCGGAGAGGAGGGCGGCAACCAGGTCCAAACACATGGCCAGGCCCACGCCTTTCCAGTGGCCAATGGGCATGGGGCGGCGAGATTGCTGGATGGCGCCTGCATCCCAGGAGAGGTTGCCGTCGCTGTCGTATCCGCCGGGTACGGGCAGTTTTTCGTTGCGTTCCCGGTGGATGTCCAGTTTGCCGTTGGCGTACTGGCTCATGGCCATGTCCAGGAGGATGTGCTGGCCTTCCGGACGGGGAATGGAGAAGACGAGTGGGTTGTTGCCCACTTTGCGTTCGGAGGACCCGTAGGGAGGGATGAGTTGTGTGGTGTTGGTCCAGCAGATGCCAATACATCCGGCGTCTGCTGCGACCAGGCCGTAGGAGCCAGCGCGCATCCAGTGGTTGGTATTTTTGAGGGCGACGCAGCCCATGCCGTTTTCTTTTGAAATTTCTACGGCGCGGCTCATGCAGGCGTGTGCGTTGAGCATGCCCGGGCCGAGGTTTCCATCCCATTGCTCCAGGACGCCGAATGCGGAGACTTTTTCGGGTTCGGCGTGGGGATCGATGCCTTTGCCTCCCCGGACGTGGCGGGCGAAGTAGGGGAAGCGGTTTACGCCGTGGGAGTACACACCGTCGCGGGTGGTTTCGGTAAAGATGCGTGCGCAGCGGTCTGCTCGTTCTGGCGTAAAGCCGCTGTTGAGCAAGACGCGGGTGAGTTCTTGAACCATTTTATCGTATGGGATACGTGGCATATAGAGAGTCCTCTTTCTGTGGATACGTGCGATGTGTGGATTTACGAATTCGTGGGTGGTTCTTTCAGGTCTGTGGGAAGGGTGATGGTGAACGTGGTTCCTTTTCCTACCTGGCTTTCAACATGCAGTTCTCCCCGATGCTTTTGTACGATGTTGTAGCTGATGGACAGGCCCAGACCGGTGCCCACTCCCACTCCTTTGGTGGTGAATCCGGGATCAAAGATGCGGCTCAGGTTTTTGGGTGGGATGCCTTTGCCGGTGTCTGAGATTTTAAGGATGGCCGTTTTGAGAGAGGCAGAGGTTTCGATGTGAATTTCGCCCTGGCTTTCTATGGCATGGGCGGCATTGAGGAGGAGGTTCATGAAGACCTGGTTCAGTTCGTTTGGATAACAGGGGACCAGGGGTAGATCGCCGTAGGTTCGGATGACGGTGATGCGGTTTTTGAGTTCGTGTTCAATAAGGGTGAGTGTGCTATCCAGGCCTTCGTGCAGGTTGGCTTCCTGGAATTGCGCTTCGTCCAGGCGGGCAAAATTTCTCAGGCTACGTACAATGGTGGCAATGCGGTCTGAGCCGGTAACAGTGATGCGGTTGTTGGCCTGGAGCAGGTCGAGGGCTTTCAGGAACTGCGCGTCTTCCCGGATGTTCTGTGTTGGGCGATCGCTGGAGAGGATGCTCTGGATGCGTTCGATGCAGCGCCGAGAAACGTCCGATGCACTTTTGACGGCACCAATGGGGTTGTTGATTTCGTGGGCCACGCCAGCTACGAGGCTACCAAGAGAGGCCATTTTTTCCTGCATGATTAACTGGTCCTGGGTTTCTCGAAGTTGCTGCAAGGTGGTTTCGAGTGTGGTGTTTTTCTCGTTGAGTTCTTTTGTGCGCACGGCCACTTTCTGTTCCAGGGTCTGGCTGTAGTCTTCCAGTTGTCGGTTGGCCCCTTCCAGGTTGCGGCTGGTCTGGGCGAAGTTTCGGGCCAGGTAGATGGAGAAGGAGATCATAAGCCCCAGAGAGCCGAAGAGGTACGTGTGGTAGAAAATGTGAGGAAGGCCGAGGATGCCCAGGACCATGAGGAGGGTACAGGTGGTGGCTACGATGAAGAGGGTGAACCCGATGGCGATGATCCAGGCACCTTCTTTTTTCTGGTGGACTGCGAGGAAGATGGTGCGCAACATTTCTGCGAAGATGAGGAAGGTGAACAGGTACACGTACAGGAGCGAGATCCAGGACGATCCAACGGCGAGGACCAGTCCGATTGCGAGGAATCCCCAGAACTGGCGTGGCAGGTGTTTGTAGAATAGAGAATAGATGAAGCGAACGCCCATCAGGTTGAGCGTGAGAAGGATCAGGCCGAACAGGTACAGAAGGCTCAGAACCTCGGTCTTGCCGGTGGAAAGGGCGACCCGGTTGAGGATGAAGACCAGGCCGGCAAAGCTTCCGGTAAACCCGGCATAGTACAGATTTTCTTTTGACCGGGGATAAAAGAAGAACAGCAGCAGGTGGAGGAGCGCAAATGCGAGCAACATGCCGGTGAAGAACATTTGATTGCCGGCTTCGGAGAGGATGCTGCTTCGAATGATGTCGGCAAAGCCGTCGTATTGCCCCAGCGCCATTTCGAATCCGGCGAGGTGGTACCGGTTGAAGAACTCTTGAACGTGAAAATTGGAAAAACGGACGGCGATGACGTGTCTGGCGTTTGCACGGAGGTTGATTGGGAAGATGTGTTCGCTGTGGGTTTTTTCAGATTTTCCCGAAGCATCTATGGGGCCGGAGGAATAGATTCGCCTGCCATCCAGATAGATTTCCGCATTCCCGGCCATATGAAAACCCAGGCCGAGCCGGGTGTCCGGAAGTTGTTCGTCGGTTTGTACGTGCAGCCGGAACCAGCCGATACCGTTCCAGTTTCCGGGTGGGGGTGCGCCGGGCGGAAGTTTGGGGTCAACGAGATCCCAGCTGGTGTCGTCAAAGGCCGGGTCGGCCCAGGCGGGGTTGTCGCCCGGGTGGTATTTCCAGGTTCCGGCGAGGGGCAAGATTTTATCGGGCTGGTCCAGCAAGTCGCCTGAGATGCGGAGTTCTCCATTTGCCACCGGGTTTGCATACAGGGCAGAGGGGAGCAACACGGCCAGGCAGGTGAGGAGGACCAGGAGGATGCGACACATAAGACTTATCCGTTTTTTTCGGTATAGCCGAGGGCGACCAGCAAGCAGGCGGTACCGGGAATGACGTTGATGCCTAAGGCTTCAGCCCGTTCGACAGCGTTGGGGCTTTCTGCACCGGGCTGCATCCAGACGTGTTTGATGCCGGCGGTAGCGGCTTGTTCTACGATGTATTCGGTTATGCTGGGCGGTGTGATGACGGAGATGCGTTCCACGGGTTCGGGCAGCGAGGCAAGGTCAGGATATGTATTTTGACCTTCGATCTCTGTTTCTCGAGGATTGATTGGATAGGCTTTGAGGTTGTGTTGCAGGTAGCAGCGCAGGACTTTGTTGCCGTATTTGTCCCGGTTTTGAGATGCGCCCACAACGGCATAAGGGCCAGTCTGGAGAAACGTGTTGATTTTTTCGTCGAGGGTCATGATTGAGCTCACTTTCGAAAGATTTCCGGTAATTCAAGCGGTCCAGTGTGTGGCGAGTTTGGTGTTGCTCGCAACGGGGAAGTCTTCGATGGTGCAGCGGAATTTTAGATACTCGTCAACGGAAGTCGCTTTTGCCCAGGCGTGGTATTCTTCGGCGGCGATGACGGCTTCGGCATAACAGGCGAATTCGTGGTACTCATCGTCTCGGGGGCAGTCGCGGACTTCCAGGTCGTTTGTGTTCATTTCTGTAATGTCCATGACGGTTTCCATGACAGGAGAGAAGCGGAAGACTTTTGTGATGTGCGGGAAGGCGGTGATGAAGCCGATGCCTTCGTGGCTGCTGGCGCGGAAGGTTTCTTCAAATTGTTCGGTGGAGGGGGCACAGTGTTCCCATTCATAGAGTTCGGGTTTGTCTCTTCCGATAATGGAGAGGTAGTAAATTTTGAAGGCAGATTTTCCATCGGGCATGTGGAGCAGGTTGACGCTGCTGGTGATGCCGTGGTAGCTGCGGCAAGTGGCGATTTTCATGGGGTTCTCCTTTGTAGGTTACAGCTCTTCGTACCGGGGTAATTTGTCCAGGAATCGGTAGGTGTGTGCTTCTCGATCGATGGCGTAGCAATAGTGTGTGAGGCCGTTGGTGACCAGGAGATAGCTGGCTTGAAGGGAGGTGTTGTAGCGGGCGATCTGGTCGAAGACGGCCTGGTTGAGTTTGACTTCCGGGGCTTTGCATTCGGCCATGAGCAGGGGGGTTCCGGTTCGGTCGTACACGATGAGGTCTGCGCGGTGGAAAACACTTTTGTGGGTGAATCCGGATTCGATGGCGGTGCGGCCGGCAGGAAAGCCCTGGTCGTGTACGAGAAATTGGATGAGGTGCTGGCGGACCCATTCTTCTGGGGTGAGGCGTACGTGTTTTCGGCGCAGGGGGTCGAAGATGGTTTCATGGTTGGGGTCGCCCTGGATGTCGAATTCGTATTGTGGGAAGTTTAATGGGTGCATAAGGGTGAAATTTATAGGCGCTCCACCCCCGTGTTTCGGCGACCCCGTGTCGCCGACCTAGACGGTGGTGGTGTTATAATCGGAAAGGGAAAATCATATTCTTTCTGGTAAGGATAATACTCAATTGTGGGAGTCTGGGGCAAGTGGAAAGGTGGGATGGGGATCAGGGAGTTGGAGGAAGAGGGATGTGGGCTTTTTTGAAGGCGTGGCGTAGCCAGGTGAGGCCGTCTTGGAGGGCCTGTTCTTCCAGGGCTATGAGGCGGGTAGGATTCTGGGCGGCGAGGGTGTTTGGGTCCAGGAGGCAACGGCTATCCTTGAAGGGGGGGCGGGCGAAGGCGAAGAGGCCGTGGCCGGGTTCTTGACCGGCGTTTTGGGCGAGGGTGACGGGGGCGCGGTAGGCCCAGACGTTTTCGAAGACGATGTGGTTCAGGCCGGTGTCCAGCAGGCGGCGGGTGAGGTCCACGATGGGCAGGTTGCCCTGGCCGATGGGTACGCCGAGTACAGAGAGCTGTCCGTCGGGAGCGTCTTCGGGGGCGAGGAGGACGTGGTCTTTGAGGTGGGCGGACCGGGCGTGGGGGGCCATGGCTTCCAGGGCGTCGTAGGGGTCTTCCAGGAGCATCTGGGAGTTTCCGTAGTCGTAGAGAGCGGCGATCCAGGGGCTGTTGACCCGGGTGAGGATGGTGGCGATCTGGGTGCCGGTAAATTCTTCGTGGTTTTCAAGGAGGATGTGTACACCGGCGGCTTCTGCACGAGGGGCGATGGCGATGAGGTCTTTGGTTGTGCGGACGACCATTTCTTCGGGAGGGATTCCACGATGCCGGGTGTAGGTGCGTATTTGTTGTGCGCCTACGGCACGGGCAACTTCGAGCAGGGTGTTGAGGTGGGTTGGGTCCGTGCCGCTGGTGTCCAGGTCGCACAGGAGGCCGTGGTTCTGGATCTGGTTCCGGACGCGGCGAAAGTGTTCGGGGTCTGTGCCGCCCAGGTGGCGGTAGCCGGGGCCATTGGCGCTAATGGCTACACCTGCGAATCCGTCTGCTGCGGCACGGTTAATGAAGGAGAAGACGTTGAAATTGGATGCGTGTGCGAAGTGGAAACGAAGGCTGTAGGTGTGGAGGTAGAGGTGTAGCACGATTTGCTCCGTCAGGGTGAGAGGGTCTGGATTTGGGCGCGTCCGGCGGTGCGATACTGGTCTGCAAGCGCGGGGGCGATTGGAGCGAGCTCAGAAGCGCGCAGGCAACAGTAGGCGGTCATGCGGTAAGCGAAGGCGGGTGCGAGCAATGGAAGCCGGGTGCGTACATCCGGGCTGTCGTAGGTATTCAAGAAGGTTTCTCGATCTTGTAGTGAGAGGGGTGCGCGGTCGAAGAGGATCTGGAAGGCGGGCGAGAGGAAGGCCCATACGTCTTCGGTGGGATCGCCGATGCCCGGGCATTGCCAGTCGATGAGGCGGAGGCCGTCTGGGCCGACGATGAGGTTTCCAGCACCGACGTCGGTGTGGAGGAGAGAGAAGTGTTTGGGTGCCGGTGTGGAGGCTGGTGTTGGGCGGCGGTCACGGAGGCTGGACACGAGGTTGTCTTCCGGGACGTTTTTCAGGAGGGCGTCGCCCTGGGCGAGGATGGTAGATGGTTCGACGGGCAGGTGACGGAAACCCTGGAGGTTTTGTACTGGGAGATTGTGGAGGCAGTACAGGAGGTTTGCAACGGGGATCACGTTTTCACGCCAGGGGTCGCCGGGCCAGTATTTGTATACGAGTACTGGGCCAGCGTCGGGGAAAAATGCTACCGGGTCGGGTGCGATGTTTTTTTGGTGCAATGTTTCCAGGGCCAGGGCTTCGGCCTGAGGGAGGACCGGGAAGAGGCTGGTGCGCGGGTTGGTGCGGTAGTGTTTGACGACCCAGTCGATGTCGGGGCCGTGAACGCGTACGTTGTCGTTCCAGAAGCCGCCGGTAAGAGGTGTGGTTTCAAAATGATCGACGGTTTGGAGCAGGCCTCGGTGCAACAGGAATTCGAGCGGTTGGAAAGACACGGTTACCGTCCGTACCCGAATGGGTCTTTCTCTTGTTCGGCCCAGGATGGCATAGGGGAGTTCTCCTTACCGGGTGAGCCAGAGGTCCGGTTGTTCTACGAATTCACGAATGGTGCTCAGGAAGCGGGCTGCCGGACTGCCGTCTACTACGCGGTGATCAAAGGTGAGAGAGAGGGCAACCATGTGACGCGGGACGATCTGGCCTTCGTGCACTGCGGGTTTTTGAACGATGCGGCCGATGCCCAGGATGGCGCACTGGGGCAGGTTGAGGAGAGGCGTGAATGTGTCGATGCCGAACATGCCCAGGTTGGTGAGGGTGAAGGTGCCGTTCTGGAGTTGTTCGGTGGTGAGCGTTCCAGCACGGGCTTTTTGTGCGAGTTCGGTGGATTCTGTAGCGATTTGCTGGAGGCCTTTCTGGTCTGCGTTCTGGAGAACGGGTACGAGGAGGCCAGCGTTGGTGTCTACGGCAATTCCAAGGTGGATGTGCGGGTGTTGTACAGCTTGTTCGTTCTGCCAGGAGGCATTGAGGGCCGGATGATCTTTTAATGCGAGCGCGGTGAGCCGGAGGAACATGTCGTTGTACGTGGGCGCACGGTCTTTGAGGGAGGTTTTGAGTCTGGCGCGTAAGGCGACGAGTTCGGTGGCGTCGGCTTCTACGTGGAGGGTGACGGCGGCGGTTTGTTGTGCGCTGTCGAGGAGACGTTGTGCAATGGTACGCCGGGTACGTGTTGTGGTTGAGGTTCCTGCAGCGGCTCGGATATCGCGTTCGACAATACGGCCGGTGCTTCCGCTGCCTTTGAGGGTTTGCCAGTTTACGCCGAGTTCGGTTGCAATGCGGAGGGCGCGTGGGCTGATGGTAGGGCCGTGTTTTTTTGTGGTCGATTCCGGTGTTTTGGGTGCGGCAGGTGTTGCTGGTTTGGCTGCCGGAGCTTCTGGTTGTGCAGGTGCGGGGAGGGGTTCTTCTCCGGGCTGAAGAAGGTAGGCCAGGAAGGTGCCTACGGGCACGGTGTCGCCGGGTTGCGGGACCGCATCGGGAATGTGCAGGATGCCGTTGTCCAGGGATTCGATTTCGTTGAGGGCTTTGTCGCTTTCTACGGTGAAGACAATGTCTCCGGTTTCCACCGGGTCACCGTCCTGTTTGATCCATTCGACAAGGGTGCCTTCTTCCATGGTCCAGCCCAGGCGGGGCATGACGATTTCGATTGGCATGGGTGCTCCTGCTGGGTGAGGTGGAGAGGTCGGGGCATGGGACACCATGCCCTTATGTTTGGTAAGAGAGGGCGGGGAGACCCCGCCCCTACGTGGCCATGAGGTCGTGGATGGCCTGTGTGATGGTTTCGGGTTGGGGAACGGCTGCGGTTTCCAGGGTGGCGCTGTACGGTGTAGGGGTATGTACGCCGTTGAGGCGGCGGACCGGTGCGTCCAGGTCGTCGAAGGCGCGGTCCTGAACCTGAGCTGCGATTTCAGCGCCGATGCCGCAGGGGCCGAAGGTTTCATCTACGATGAGCAGGCGGCCGGTTTTGTGTACGGATTCCAGGATGGTGTTTATGTCCAGAGGCGCAACGGTGCGCGGGTCGATGACTTCTACGGAGATACCTTCGGAGGCGAGTTGTTCGGTGACGTTCAGGACCAGGGGAACCATCCGGGCAATGGCAACGACGGTGAGATCGGTTCCCTGGCGGGGAACAGCGGCCTGGCCGAAAGGGATGGCGTACTCTTCTTCGGGTACTTCACCTCGACTGTTTAAAAGGAGTTTGTGTTCCAGAAAGAGGACGGGATCGTTGCCCTGGAGGGCGGTTTTGAAGAGGCCTTTGGCATCGTAGGGATTGCTGGGTAGAACCACGTGGAAGCCGGGCAAGTGTGCGAAGATGGGAGCGTAATTGCCGGAGTGGTGTGTGGCGGCGGCACCTCCGATGCCGAAACATCCGCGCAGAACGATGGGCATTTTGAGGCGGCCACTGCTCATGTATTGCATTTTGGCAATCTGGTTGACCATCTCTCCAAAGGCGTCCAGGATGAAGTCGATGAACATGAAATCCACTACAGGACGCGCACCGGCCATGGCGGCACCGGTGCAGAGGCCTACGAACCCGCGTTCGCAAATGGGGGTGTCGCGCAGGCGTTTCGGACCGTAGAGGTCGTAGAGGCCGATGGTGGTGTTGAAGTTGCCGCCGCGTTCGCCAATGCCTTCACCCACAACGAAGATGGTGGGATCTTTTGCCATTTCTTCGGCCAGGGCTTCGTGGGCGGCCTCAATAAAGGTGAGTTCGCGCATAGGTGTCAGGCTCCGTGGCTGAAGATGTGGTCTGTGAGGGTGGCCGGGTCTGGCCAGGGGCTTGTTCGGGCGAATTCTACGCCGTCGCCAACAAGAAGTTTGATTTCGTTTTCGATACCATCCAGATCATTTTGTGCGACGGTTCCGTCCTCGATGAGCTGTTTGCCCAGGGTGTCAATGGGGTCGCGTGCTTTCCAGGACTCCATTTCTTCTACGGAGCGGTATCCACCATCGCGCATGCCTTCGGCGTGTGGCCGGGTGCGATAGGTTTTGCAGTCTAAGAGCGTGGGGCCTCCGCCTTCTCGGGCACGTTTGACGGCTTCTCCGGCGGCGCGGTACACGTCCAGGACGTTGTTGCCGTCTACGGTGATGCCGGGTACGCCGTAGCCTTTGGCGCGTTCGGCCACGTTGGTGTTGCGGGAGGCGTATTCGAAGGCGACTTCGGTGGCGTAGCGGTTGTCTTCGAGGACAAAGAGGACAGGGAGCTGCCAGATGGCGGCCATGTTGAGACCTTCGTGGAAGGCACCGTTGCTGACGCCACCGTCTCCAAAGAAGGCCACGCCCACGTGGGGCAGGTTGCGCAACTGGAAGGCATAGGCCGCGCCGGTGGCCTGGAGGATGCTGGGGCCTACAATGCCGCTGGTGCCCATGAGGCCGACTTCGGGTGAAAAGAGGTGCATGCTGCCGCCGCGCCCCTGGGAGCAGCCGGTGGCTTTCCCGTGGAGTTCGGCAATGAGTTCCCGGACGGGTACCCCTTTGGCCAGGGCATGGCCGTGGCCGCGGTGGGTGCTGAAGACGGCGTCTTCGTTGTCGAGGTGTGCACATACGCCAGCGGCAATGGCTTCTTCGCCCACGTAGGTGTGACATGCGCCGGGGATGTGTCCGGCCTGGTAGGAACGGGCGAGCTGTTCTTCGGTGCGCCGGATGGTGAGCATGCTGCGGTAGAGGGAGAGCAGTTGCTCTTTCGACAGGGTATTGGGCATGGAGGTCTCCGAAGAGGAGTGCGGCGTGAAATATATGGTAAGGTAGGAGGTAGAGGGTGGTGGTTGATCACTGCAATTATCAATTATCAATTGTCAATTGTCAATTGTCAATTTTGTGAAACATGCGTTCTTTTTTTATCCGCTGACGGCGGGTCCGCCGGGGTAGGAACCGCCGGCGTTCATCGCCAGGGTGCCGCCGTCCATGGGCAAGAGAATGCCGGTAATCCAGGCCGAGGCATCTGAGGCCAGGAATACGGAGGGGCCCACAATGTCTTCGGGTTTTCCCATGCGGCCAGTGGGGATGCCGCGCAGCCAGGTGTCCACCATGCGGGGTTCGGCAGCAATGCGTTCCCGGAGATTGGGGTTCATGACCTGGGCAGGCAGAATGGCGTTGA
Organism: bacterium; assembly: GCA_027619145.1. Next base: position 10,265 of record JAQCGA010000035.1, read on the forward strand.
CCCGGACGCCTCGGCCGCTCCATTCGGTGCTGAGTTCGCGGGTCATCTGTACAACGGCACCCATGGCCATGCTGTAGCCGGTATGGCCTCGACCCAAGGCGGAGACGCCAGCGATGGAGCCGATGTTGATGATGCTGCCTTTGCCAACTTTGAGCATGCGCCGTCCGGCTTCCTGGCAGGCAACAAAGCGGCTTACGACGAGCCGCTGGAGGACGCCCTGTAGTTGTTCAAGAGAGATGTCTTCGGGAGGGTGGATGAGGCCCTCGCCGGCTACGTTGGCAAGGACGTCGATGTGGCCGAAGGTTTCGTCTACTTTGGCGAACATAGCCCGGATATGGGCGATATCGGAAACGTCGCCCTGCACTGAAACGGTCCGACGGCCGAGGGCTTCGATGCGGACAGCGGTGTCTTGCATGCCTTCGGGGTTGAGGTCCGCCAGGACGAGGTCTGCACCGGCATGCGCGAAGCCGAGGGCCATGGCTTTGCCCATGCCGCCGCCAGCGCCGGTGACCAGGGCGACCCGGCCGGTGAGGTCGAAGAGGGGATGGGACATGGGGGGGGCCTTTCAAAGAAAATTGTCAATTGTCAATTTTTAATTGCAAATTGACAATTGGCCACTGGCTTGTGAATGGTGCATGAAGCCCGGAGGAACTGTTCCCTGGGGTTTGGTTTATTCGTTGCCGACGTAGGCGATGGCGTCGATTTCTACGAGGATGCCTTTGTACATGTCGCCTGCGCCAATGAGGCGGCGGGTGGGCATGCGTTTTTTGTTTTCGAAGTATTTCATGTAGGTTTCGTTGAAACCGTCCCGGTCTTCCATGTCCAGGAGGAAGACGTTGGTCCGTACGACGCTGTCCCAGGTGGCACCTTCTTTTTCCAGAACGGCTTTCATGGCGTTCATGGTGAAGATGGTTTGTTCTTCGATGTTTGCTCCTACGACTTCGCCGTTTTCTACGGGGCCAAAGCCAGAGAGGAAGAGCATGTCGCCCGCGCGGCGGGCCATGGAGTAGAAGGGTTCGGGGCTATTTTTTGCCATGGTGAGAATCTCCTGAGAAGGTGGACTGCATAAAATCTCGAAATGGAGGTGAATCTTGTTGGGGCGGATAACCATCCGCTCAGTTGTTCAAAAAGTCGTCTGATTTGTTATGGTTATGCCGTTATGTTTTTTACGATTTCGGGATCGTGGACTGCTAAGGAAAACCGGGGGACGACGCTTTTGTTGACGATGTTGTCCGGATGGGGCATATGGCCGCTGAGTACAGAGACGAGGTTCTGGATGCCGGTGACGGCAACTTCCTGATTGGCCTGGACGGAGAGGCCGGAGACGTGGGGGGTGAGGATGACGTTGTCCAGATGTGCGAGGGGATGGTCTGGCGGGGATTCGGTTTCGCCGAAGATGTTGATGACGTCGAAGGTGTCCAGGCCCGCGCCAGCGAGGGGGCCATTTTTTAGAATGTCCGCAAGGGCGTCTTCGTCCACAAGAGCGCCACGTGAGGTGTTGATGAGGCATGCGCCGGGTTTCATTTGCTCGAGGGTGGACCGGTCGAGCATGTGGCGGGTTTGTGGGCTGAGCGGGAGGTGGAGGGAGACGAAATCGGATTTTTTCAGGAGGGTGTCCAGGTCTACCATCTGAACACCAAGGGCGTTGGCTTCATCGGTGGGGGCATCCATGTTGCGGCGGGGGGCCAGGAGGGTGAGGCCGAAGGGGTTTGCGCGGCGGGCAACGGCTTTTGCGCTGGCACCGAAGCCGACGAGGCCCAGGGTTTGGCCGGAGAGGCGAGAGAGTTTGAGGCTTTCTTCGCGGGCTTTTTGAAAGGTGCCCCGGTACATGTGTTGCGACATGCGGGGGATCTGCCGGGAGAGAGAGAGGAGGATGGCTATGACGTGGTCGGCCATTTCGTTTACGCAGAAGTACGGGACGTTGGAGACGAGGATGCCTTTTTGAGTGGCGGCGGCCACGTCGATTTTATCCGTGCCATTTCCCAGCCGGGAGATGAGTTTGCATTTGGAGAGGTGGTCGATGACTTCTCCAGGAAGCGAGGTGGAGACGATGGCTAAGGCTTCGCAATTGGCCAGGTGAGAAATGAGTTCATCGGGTGTGAAGGCTTCGACTTCGACGGGGTTGATGTTGAAGTGACGGTAAAACCGGGCTTCGACGGGGTTGATGGGCATTAATTCGGCATTGAGGCGGACGAAGTGGACGTCCGCAAAAGATGTTCGGTTAGACATGAATGGTTCTCCGGCCTGGCTTCGTTTTTTGAGATGATGCTGGATATGGGCACGTTGTTCGAGGATCGGGGCTGCGTTCCTTTTTCGAAGCCCTCTGGCGTACCGGGGCGCTGTGGGTACGGACTTGCACTGTGCCCGTTTTTACTGGATGAATTCGGTTAGAGGATTTTCCCACGGGCGTGGATGGGCCAGATGGCTTCCACTTTGCCTTTGCGTACGGCGACCATCTGATCGTGTTCATTTACGCATGGGCAGGGGTGGACGGGCAGGACCTGGACGCGTTCGCCAATTTTGGGTTTGGGGTTGCAGGCGGAGATGTCCAGGTGGCCGTGTTCTTCGGAGGCGCCGTCGAAGAAGGCGTCCGGGTATTCTACGAGGTAGCCCATGCTGAGGCCGCGTTCGGATTTGTAGGTGGAGGCGCTGAGGGTTTTGCTGCCGCTGTCCAGGAAGGCGCGTTCGTCTGAAGGACGGCTGACCACGGTGGCGACCACACGTAAGGCGCATTGTTCCAGGGTGTGGCGTCCTTCGCGGAAGTGGCCTTCGCCACCTACAGGGTATTCGCCGGAGCGGTATTCGGTGAGTTCGGGGATTTCGTGGGCCTGGAGGGCACATTTGGTGCTGCCGCCGCTGACTACGGAGTGCGGCAGGCCGGCTTTGTCGAAGAGGGCGAGGGTTTCCTGGAGGAGGGGGCGGCATTCGGGTGGGGTGGGAAAACCCATGATGCCGCGCAGGTCCAGACCGGGCAGGCTGTGTACGAGTTTGGCGAGTTCGGCTGCACCTTTCGGGGTGGCCACGCCGGTGCGGTGGAAACCCATTTCGACTTCGATGAGAACACCGATGGTTGCGCCATCTACGGCAGCGGCTTCGGAGAGGCCGCGTACGGTGTATTCGGAGTCTGCGGCAACGGTGATTTGTGTGCGGCGAGAGAGGGCGGTGAGCCGGTCCAGTTTTTGTTTTCCGAGGATGTTGTACGGGACCAGGATGTCTGTGCTGATGCCGCCGGAGGCGAGGACTTCGGCTTCTCCAAGTTTCTGGCAGGTAAGGCCAATGGCGCCCCGGTTGAGTTGCATGTGTGCAATGGAGAGGGTTTTGTGCGTTTTGATGTGGGGGCGGAAGCCGATGTTGTGGTCATCAAAATATTTCTGGTAGCGGTCCAGATTTTCTTCGAGGGCGTCCAGGTCTACCATAAGGAAGGGGGTGTCGAGTTCGTCGATGTGCATGGCGGTGTCCTTCGAGTGAGAGATGAGGGGGTTTGTGGAACCCTCATGAGATAGTGTTTGGAGGGGGTGAGGTCAAGGGGTTTGTTGGATGGAGGTGGTGGAATTGGAACCCTACACCTTGCATGTTGGTAATCCCGTGTTGCTTAAATCAGAGTCAAAATCTCCCGCCCGCGTGTCGGCAACCCCGTGTTGCCGACCTACTTTTATCTACGCGATAAAAGTAGGCAAAAGCGCGCTCGCTCAGGTGTCGCGAGGGGCTTACAATTTGGTTCGGTGGAAGACCGTGACGTATGGCGCTTCAGTGTTTCAGGGGCGTACACGAGGGCTTTTGAGG
>JAQCGA010000036.1 GCA_027619145.1 bacterium
GTCGTCCTGGTGCCAGGTGGACAGGCCGCCGCCGGGTGGGGTGCGGAAGGAGTTGTTGTGGATGACGTGGCAGGTAGGCGCGATGAGGGCTTCTGCGAGGCTGACGATGGGTTCCATATCGAAAAGCCTCAGGTTGGCCGGGCTGTGCTCGAACATGCGGTGGGCAAGCTGAATACGTTCATTGGAGGCGTTCAGGCCGGTTGGGTCCTCTTCCAGGACGCGGTCCAGGTCTTCTCTCAGTTCTGTGCACCAGTCTGGGGGGAGGACGTTTTGGAGGAAGAGGTATCCTTGCTGATGGAACGTGTCTACCCATTGCTGGATCTGGTCTTCGGAAACAGCCTGTCCTGCCGGAGGGTGGGTGCTGGATGGCCCGTTCATGGGTTTTGTTATCCTCTTAGTTTTTGAGCACACCTGGAAAAGCGGTCCAGGGCTTTCTGGATGTTTTCGATGGAGTTGGCATAAGAGAAACGCAGGTAACCTTCACCCTGGGCGCCGAATCCGGTGCCGGACAGGGCGGCTACGCCACCTTCGGCGAGCAAAAAGTCTTCGACTTCTCGGGAAGGTTTTCCCAGGCCGGTAATGTTGGGGAAGAGATAAAAAGCTCCTCGGGGCAAGGTACAGCGGATGCCTTCGATGTTGTTGAGGCCCTCGTGGAAGATATTCCGCCTTTTTTTGAACTGGGTGACCATGGCGTCCACGGCATCTTGCGGTCCCTGGAGGGCTGCCAGGGCGGCGTGCTGGATAAAGGAGGCGGTGCAGGAGTTGCTGTTGACCATGAGCCGGGCAACGTGGTAGGCCAGGTCTTTGGGCATCACGCCATACCCAATGCGCCAGCCTGTCATCGCATAGGTTTTGGAGAAGCCGTCCAGGATAATACTGAGGTCTTCCATTCCGTCGTAAACGGAGATGCTGTGGAATGTATCGTCGTAGAGGAGACGGGAGTAGATTTCGTCTGTGAGGACGGGAATCTGGTGGGCTACCGCAATTTCGGCAATGGCTTTCAGGTCTTCGGGAGGCAGAATGCCACCGGTGGGATTTTGTGGGGAATTGAGGATGATGAGCCGGGTGCGGTCCGTGATCAGGTCTTTGAGTTCATTTACGTCCAGGCTGAAATTGCGGTCCTCCCGGAGCGAGATGGGGACAGGACGAGCGCCGACGAATTTGATGACGGATTCGTAGATGGGGAAGCCGGGGTCCGGGTAGATGACTTCATCGCCGGGTTGGGCCAGGGCCAGGAGGGTGAAGAACATAATGGGTTTTGCGCCGGGGGTGACCACGACCTGGTCTGCTGATACAGAGATACCGCGGGATTGAGAGATGTCTTTGGCAATGGCTTCTCGCAACACGGGCAAGCCGGAAGGAGGGCCGTAGTGGGTGTGGCCTTCGTCCAAGGCCTGTTTGGCGGCATGTACGATGTGTGGTGGGGTGGCGAAGTCTGGTTCGCCAATTTCCAGGTGAACAACATCTTTGCCTTTGGCTTCGAGGGCACGTGCTTTGACCAGGACGTCAAAAGCGGATTCTGTGCCGAGCTGGAACATGCGATCTGCAAGTTTCATAGGAGTTCTCGCTGGTTCAGGCAGAGTGTTTTTCGCGGACTTTGCCTTCGGCGGTGGCTCCCTGTTTGTAGGAGCCGAGAATTTTGAGGAAGGTGGCAATCTGGTCCAGGTGTTCCACGGCCTGCGAGACCTGTTCGCAGCCCAGGCGGCCTTCAAAGTCCAGGTAGAAAACGTATTCCCAGGTGCGGCCACCGAAGGGGCGGGATTCAATTTTGAGCAGGTTGATGTCGCGGAGGGCAAAGACGCCCAGGCTTTTGAACAATGCACCGGGTACATCTTCGAGGGCGTAGACGATGGAGGTTTTGGCCGGGTCTTCGGGTTCTGCAGGTTCTGGCGCGACGGTTAGAAAGCGCGTGAAATTCTGATGGTCATTTTCAACACCCGCTTTGAGGATTTCCAGGTCGTAGTCGATGGCGGCCTGGGTGCTGGCAATGGCTGCGGCGTCTCGAGCACCGGTTTCTTTGAGCATTTTGACTGCGCCTGCGGTATCTCTGGCGACCACGGCCTCTACGCCCTGGAGCGAACGGATGAGTTCGGTGCACTGGGCAAGGGCCGGAGGTTGAGAGTAGATCTGTTTGATCTCTTCGAGGCGAACGCCGGGGTTGACGATGAGGTTGTGCACGATGCGAAGCTTGAGTTCGCCCACGATGTGCAGGTCGTGCTGGAGGAGCAGATCGTAGTTTTCGTGAATGCTGCCCATCAGGGAGTTTTCGATGGGTACCATGCCGTGGGTGCAGGCACCGCTGGATACGGCTTCGAAGAGGGCACTGAAATTGGGTTGTGGCGAAACCCGGACGTGCTCGTGAAAAAAGGTGCGGGCGGCCATTTCGCTGAAGGCACCCATTTCTCCCTGGAAGGCAACGATGGGTTCGGATGGACTCACAGGATCTCCGTGGGGTGGAAGGATTGGAAAGGTAAAAAATAATTATCAATTGCCAATTATCAATTGATAATTTCAGGCCTCGAGCAGGGTGCGTAGATGGGCCTCTGTACTATGGGAGAGGGATCGTAAATCGTAACCGCCTTCCAGGACGGAAAGGAGGCGGTTGTTTGCATGGGTGTGGGCAATGTGCCATACGAGGCGTGTCATTTCGATAAAGCCGGATTCGGTCACGCGGGTCGCGGAGAGGGGGTCGTTGAGGTGTGCGTCGAAGCCTGCAGAGATGATGACGAATTCGGGCTTAAAACGATCCATTGCAGGGAGGAGCCGTTCGTTGAAGACGTTGATATATTGCTCGTCTCCGGCGCCTGCTTCCATGGGCGCATTGAGGGTGGCCCCTGTACCTTCTCCCACACCGGTCTCGTTGATGTTGCCGCTGAACCAGGGATAGTGGGGGTACTGGTGGATGCTGAAGTAGAAGACGGTAGGATCCTGTTCCAGGATGTGCTGGGTGCCGTTGCCGTGGTGTACGTCCCAATCCACAATGAGGATGCGTTTCAGGTTGTGGGTTTCCTGGATGTAACGTGCGGCAATGGCCGCGTTGTTGAAGAGGCAGAAGCCCATGGCACGGTCGCGCTCGGCATGGTGGCCGGGTGGGCGAACGGCGCAGAAGGCGGTGTCTGCCCGGCCATCCATTACGATGTCTGCGGCTTCGAGGGTGGCACCGGCGGAGAGGCGGGCAATTTCGAAAGAGTCTGCACAGATCATGGTTTCTTCGTCGCCCATATGAAGCTGCTTCTGTTCGCAGCGCGTGCGGACATTTGTGATGTGTTCCGACGTGTGAGCTTTTTCCAGCCAGGAGAGATCGGCTTTCCTGGGCGCAAAGGCCAGAAGTTGATCGTTGAGACCGCTTTCTTCCAGCCGGCTGTGAATTGCCCGTAACCGGTCCGGGCGTTCCGGGTGTCCGAAACCAGTGTCGTGATTTAGATACTCTGGATGACCAATGAACCCCACCCTCGCCATAACCCCTCCACTTGTAGGAAACACGATATCGAAAATATACAACAAACTTTTGTCTGAAACCAGTTTTTGAGCCGGTTATGCCTGAACCTGGAACACGGTGTGCAGTACGTCGGGCGAAGGCATTTCTGTGCTGTTGAAAGTGCGTTCTTGCGTGTATTCGGTGAGGTCTATGAACACGGCGTTTTTCTCGACGGATTCGTAGGCGGCCATGAGCACAGCCATAGAGTCCCAGGCCATCAGGGGGCCGGATTGTGGGTACCGATCTTTCTGGAGGGCACAGTCCACGGCATCGCTGGTTTCGTTGATGTAGCCGTGGGCGTAGGACTGGTTGGGTGCCGGGAAGGAGGTACCCTGCGGTGTGGGCAGTTTTTCCCGGAGCAGGAGATTTCCTGCGGCCTGGCCATCGGGTAGAAAGAGTTCGTTTGCACCGTTGGGGTTGATGCGGATGTCGTACCGGGCAAAGTCCGTGATGACGCCTATTTCGTTTCGGATGCCACTGATCTCAATGTCGTAGCCCAGGACTTCGGCTACGGTGTTGTCTTCGAAGACGACGGTGATGCGCGAGAAATCATCTACGTTTTGCATCACGCGGAAATGTTCACCGGCGGCTTCTGGTTGGTGTTTGAGGATCTGGAGGGCCACGGCAGAGACTTTGGCCGGGCGGATGGGTTTTCCGTTTTGGAGGATGCCTTCGACCTGTTTGAGGTAGAGGACCGAGCCGAGCGGGTGACAGGCTTTGTTGAAGAGGGCACCACCGCCGGAGAGCGAAGGGGTGTCGTAGGCCGGGGCGTGGGAGCCCTGATGTGCGCAGACGCCCCACTGGTAGAGGATTTTGCCTTTGCCGGTTTTGCGGGCTTCGTTGAGGATGTTGACGAGGCCGACGAGGCCGTCCAGATAGATAAAGTTTTCGGCATAGAGGAGCTTGGTTTTGTTTTCTCGAACGGTGTCGAGTACTTCGGCGAGATAGGCCATGGATTCTTGTTTGCGGGTTTCTGCACTGGCTTCCCGGCCTTCGGCGTATCCGGGCCAGATGACGGGTGGCTTTTCTACAACAACGAGGCTTACGCCTGCTTTTGCGGATTCAACAATGTAGCGACCGTGGGCAACGTTGGCACAGGCGATGTTGTCAATGTCGGGTTTGATCTGAGAGACCATTTCGGCGTGGTCTTCGAAGGCGCGTCCGGCATTGTGTTTTTGAGCAAATTTCTGGGCGTTTTCCAGGTGGCCGGAACAAATGCCGGCCAGTTCGATGTGGACGCCGTTTTTGTGGGGGATCAGGCCGTAGGACCGGGCGGTGTAGTCGCCGGCGAATCCGGTGCCGTTGAGGGTGACTTTGAGGGTTTGGGGCTGCATAGGGGGCTCCGGGAGTCGTAGCGGGTTATGTTATAAACCGATTGTCAACTATCAATTTTTAATTGGCAATTATCAATTGGAGTGGTGCGTCGTTATTTGCGGCCGCCAGGGGTATTTTCATGGCGGCGTTCAGGTGTTCCGGGAATCTGGTTTTTCAGTTTGTTGGGGCCGTTGTGGCGTTTGGTGAGTTCGAAGGCGTCATAGGGTTCACCTGTGGCGGTAACGGCACGGTAGCTGAGGGTATTGTTGTGGATGGTGATGATCTGGTAGAGTTGGGTGTTTTCTGCGGCGCGGTCCCACCACTGGTTTGGTGTGAGGTAGTACATTTTGGGGCCGCTGACGGAGACGACGTACATGGTGCCGCTTTTGAGGTCTCTTTTGTTTGCGCCTTGTGGCAAGTTCTGGCCCCGGGCGTAGGTGTGGTCATGGCCTTGCAGGACCAGGTCCACGCGGTATTTGTCGAAGAGGGGCTTCCAGAGGTTGCGCAGGGCTGCGTTGTCCCGGCCTTTTCCTGTGGAGTAGATGGGGTGGTGGAAGGTGATGACGGTCCAGCGGTTGGGATTGTTTTTGAGTACGGTTTCCAGCCAGGCGGCCTGCTCTTCGCGTTTTTCGTTGGAGTTGAGTGAGATGATGCGTGTGCCCTGGTAATCAATATAATACACCAACTCTTCCAGACCTTCCAGCATTTCGGGCAGGGTGAATTGTGGTCTCCAGAGGTGGGAGATCTGGCGTACGCCTTCTTTGTTGTTCGCATATTCGTGGTTGCCTGGTGTGGGAATGCCGGGGATGGTGGCGTGAATCCAGCTTCCAGCACGGAACCATTCGCTCCATTCTCCGTCTACGTTGGCGCGGTTGATGAGGTCTCCGGCGTGAATCATAAAGCTGGCTTTGGGCGCGTCTGCATAGGCCGAGCGGATGGTGCGGGACCAGAGGGAGAGCAGGTTGTTCTGGGCGTCTCCAAAATAGATGAAGGAGAAGGGTTCGGCTTTCGTGCTGGCGGTGCGGAAGTGGAACCATTCGCTCCAGATGTTTCCGCTGCCCACGCGGTAGGCGTAGAGGGTGGCGGGGGTAAGGCCTGTCAGGTTTGTAGAGTGGTAGTGGGCCAGGCCGTTTTCGGTTTCGAGGGAATCGGTTCGGGCCTGGATTTTTTGTGCGTTCTGTACGAAGCCGGGCGAGCCGTCTGCAGGGGCGATCTCTACGGTGGCTTCTACGACGCTTGCATCTGTGCGCCAGGTGACGGCCTGAGAGGTGGCAGGATCGGTTTTCCAGGTGAGTACGATGCGGTCCGGTACGGGAGTGGGCCGGGGATCGTGGGCAGCCGAACCAGGCGTGGCGTTGTGCAGGTGGGATTGATTTTCATGCGCAAGCGCGGGACAGATGGTGAAACCGTAAACAGAAAACGCAAACAGAATGGACAGAAACGCACGGTAGATGGGGTGGAAAAGCATGAGACTCCTCTGAGAAGTGGTTCGATAAATGGTCTTGAGGAAAAAAGATGGGAGGAAGATACGATATGATGTGCGTTGTGTCAATACGCGGAAAGGTATGCTGTGGCGTTGGGGTAGTTGTTCTCCACGAAAAATATGAGGTGGCAAGGAGAACACACAAAACTCTTATTCAGAGGTGAGCTTTTGGATGAGTTTTTGTTGCTGCGGATATTGGGCGAGGAGATTTGCCCGGTTGGCCAGTTCGAAGTCCGCAAAGTCGAATCCGGGAGCGACCGTGCAACTTACGAGGGTGTAAGATTGTGGGTTGTGGACGGTGGCACCGAACCAGCAGTCGGCCGGGACCGTAGCCTGGAAGGTCTGGTTGTTCTGGATGTGAGGGCCGAGGACGATGCGTTCGTACGCGCCATCTGGATGGAGGAGGTGGAGGGAGAGCGGAGACCCGGTATGGAAATGCCAGAGTTCGTCCGAGCGGATGCGGTGAAAAGCGGAAGATTCGTTGCCGGAGAGGAGGAAGTAGATAGCGGTGGAGAAGGATCGTGGACCGGAGAAGCGGTTGGGCAAGACGTTTTGTGCGATGGATTCGGGTGCGCGGTACGTTTCGCGGAAGTAGCCGCCTTCCGGGTGTTTGGTGAGGTTGAGGTGTTGGATCCAGTATTGGGAGGAATGGGGCATGGTGAAATATTATATGAGAGGGTTTTCGTCGGCCATCATCAACTGGTACGCCTCCCGGATGTTTTCTTCCAGTTCTGCGAGGGTTTCACCCTGGCTGAATACGCCGGGAATTTCCTGCAACCGCCCCACATACCATTCGTCGTCCAGCCAGTATTCAAGCGTAAAATGTCGGGTCATTGCGGGTTTCTCCCTGTGTCTGGTTTTTCGAGGGCTACTTTCTTTAAACATACGATGAAATCGAAATTTTCACAACAGCTCAAGAAATTGGCATTTTAGTGATTTGTAGCTTATTTCTACTCAATGACACCGCCGCCGAGACAGGTTTCGTTATTGTAAAAGACGGCGGTTTGGCCCGGGGCGATGCCGGGGTCTTTTTCGGTTAGTGTGACACGGAGGTGATTGTTTTCTGTAGGGGCGATGGTGCAGGCGATCTGCTTTGGGCCGTGGCGGAGTTTGACCTGGAGATCTGTGCGGTCAGGAGGGCCGGAGATCCAGTTGAGGCTGGATACTGTGAACCTGTCACGCTTCTGGGTTTCTCGACGGTCTTTGTGGGAGACGTAGATGACGTTGCTCTGGGTGTCTTTCTGGACGACGTACCACGGGCCACCGGCCAGACCGAGGCCGTTGCGCTGACCGATGGTGTAGAACCAGAAGCCGTTGTGCGGGCCGAGTACGTGGCCCGTTTCCTGTTCGACAATGTTGCCAGGCTTTTCGCCGAGGTGAAATTTGACGAAGTCGGGATAGCTGATTTTTCCCAGGAAGCAGATGCCCTGGCTGTCTTTGCGTTCCCGATTGGGGAGGTTAAATTCCTGGGCGTGTTGTCGGACCTGCTCTTTGGTGAGGTGGCCAATGGGAAAGAGCGCGTGGGAGAGTTGTTCCTGGGTGAGGCCGGAGAGGAAGTAGGTCTGGTCTTTGATGGGGTCTGGCGAACGTTTGAGGTAAAATGTGTCGTTCTGTTGTTCGATTTGTGCGTAGTGGCCGGAGGCGATTTTTTCAAAACCTGCATCAATATGGTGTGTGAATTCTCCGAACTTGATGCGGCGGTTGCAGAGGATGTCCGGGCTGGGTGTGCGGCCGGCTCGAAGTTCGTCCAGGGCATGTGAGACGACGCGGTCCAGGTATTCGGCCTGGAGGGGGACAATGTTGAGAGGGACGCTCGCCTGTTCGCAGACGGCGCGGGCGTATTTCAGGTCTTCTTCCCAGGGGCAGTCTCCCAGGAAGGCGAGTTCGTCTTCAAGCCAGATTTTGAGGTAGAAGGCGGTAAGGTCGTGGCCTGCGCGGCGCAGGAGATGAAGCGCTACGGAGCTGTCCACGCCGCCGGAGAGAAGAAGGGCAATTTTCATGGGTTTATCGTCTGGTGGAAAAAATACAGGTGTCTCACGCAACGGAGGATTGGAGGTCTGCGGGTTTGTTAAAAATCACGAAGGGAGGAGGAGAAGTCAAGGCAAAACCGGGAAGGTGGAATTGTTGTGTACAGATTTAAGTCAGGCGTGGAAGGTGCGGATGGTTTCGGCCATGGTGTAATAATTTTCTGCGGGGATATAGTTCAGAGGGCTGGTGTTACAGCCGGCGATGAAACGGTTTTTTGCGGCACCGGTTTGGAGCATTCTGAGGGTTTCAGCGCAGACTTCGTCGGGCGTGGCAACGGCGAGGAAGACGACGTCCATGTTGCCGCACAGGACGATGGATTCACCGAAGGTATCTACGAGGTGGCCCAGGTCGTTGGCCTGTTTTTCGCAGCCGTGCACAGCAACAATGCCCAGGTCCAGAAGGAGGGGGATGACAGTGTCGAGTTTGCCGTCTGTGTGGAAGGCGCAGGGGATTCCGAGTTCGGCCACGAGGGCGAGGGTTTTCCGGGTGGGCTCCAGGCAGAAGTCCGCAAGCATGGTGGGGGCAATCATGGGGCCGGTTTTGTAGGCGCAGTCTCCATCGAGCAGGAGGAAGTCCGGGCGGATGTGGGAAATGAGTTCCCGGATGGCGGTGCGGTTGCGCGCTTCGACCCATTCCATGGCTTCGCGGATGAAGTCCGGGTGATCATAACAGGCGCATGCAAAGGCTTCCAGGCCCATCCCGGTGGCCAGGGCGTGAAAGCACCACTGGAGGGTGAGCCAGCAGGCGCGTCCGGCCCGGGCACATTGCTGGCGTTTGGGTTCGATTTCTGTGCGCTGGTGCTCAAAGTCAGGTTCTGGCCGTTCCTGGAGTTGCCGGATGTTTTTGAGGGTGCCGCCGTCGTACCAGACGCCGGTTTCAGCAATTTCTCGGCGATTGACGAAGTTTGCACCAGTGCCGATATAGCCGATGGGCACAGCGGCGTGGCCCAGGTGTTCTGCCATAGAGAGGTAGCTGCCACCGTAGTGTGTTTCGAGCATATGGTCCATGTGGAACCACGGTTCCCAGAAGGGCGGGCGGTCCACGTGATGGCCGTGGAAGAGGTCCATCAGGCGTTGGGATTCTTCAACCATAAATACCGTACCGGTGAGCGGCTTCGTACATGGCCACCACGTTTTCGGTGGGGGAGTTGTCCTGGAGCTGGTGGGTGGGTGCCAGGGCGTAGCCGCCGCCGGGTTTCATGATATCCAGGGTATTGCGGACGCAGTTGACAGTGTCTTGCACGCTGCCGTATGCAACGGGGCCGGCGGTGGAAATGCAGCCGTGGAAGGCGAGATGGTTTCCGTAGGTTTGTTTGAGGTAGGCCGGGGCCATGTCTTTCGCTTCGGGCTGGAGGGTGTCTGCAATGCGGATGCCCATGTCGATGAAGTCGTTGAAGGCCCAACTGCTGGAGCCGCAAGAGTGGAGCATAACGGGGAGGTTGAACGAGATGGCCAGGTCCACGAATTTCTGATGGATGGGTCGGAGGTGTTTGCGGTAGAGGTCCAGGCTGATGAGCGGACCGATTTGTGTACCCAGGTCTTCGCCCATCCAGAAAAGGTCGATGCGGCCTTTGCTGGCTTCGATGGAGCGGCGGGCAATTTCGAGCTGGATGTCGGTTTTTCGTTCGATGTATCGCAAGCAGGCAGGATCGTCCGTCATGAGGTCTACGAGGACCTGTTCCATGGTGCGGATCATGCCGGTGCTGTTGATGATATCTCCTACGCCAGGGCTACCGTAGACGACGGAGTAGTCTTCCATTTGGGCGCATTGGTCGGCCAGCGCATCGTAGTTATGATGGTCTGGAGATGGCATGGCCCAGGATTCGATTTGTTCAAGGAGGGCGTCTTTGAGGGGGAAGTCGCAGTAGTCCCAGTACCCGCCGGATTCGTGTTCGATCCAGCGGCGGTGGATGCCCCAGATGTCTACGGTGCGGTTCGGTACGTCCGGGTGCAGTTTGGGGCCGGTGTAGGGTGCGGCTACGGTGCGGAAGTCCACGCCGAGGGCCCGGCGCAGGCCTTCGTGATCATCTTTGGTCAGACCAAAGTGTTTTTTGAGCCGCCGGTCGATGCCCGGGTTGGAGAGGTAGTTGATGGGCACACGATCTGGCTCTTGATGTGCGAAGGCCGTGAGGACACGTTCTCGGGAGGTCATAGGACCGGGCGTTTTGCGGTATGGTGTGGGCCGGACGATCCGGATTGAGAGGGACGCCCCGCCGGGTCGTCCGCACAGGAATATACCAGAACGCTACCTCGGAGAATGAAGGATGTCAAGTTATGCGGCGAGGATTTGTTGCAGAACGTCCTTGCCTACTCGGTTGCTCCAGGCCTGGATAATTTTTTGAAAGACAGGGCCGGGTGTGCCGGTGCCGATGGGGATGTTGTTGAACTTTGTGCAGGGGGCAATACAGTACGGGGTGGTGGTGAGCCAGGCTTCGTCTGCGTTGGCCACGTCGTAGGGCTGAAGATCTTTTTCGACCCAGGTGAAGCCAAGCTCTTCAGCCAGTTCACGCACGGTGAGGAGGCTGACACCCTGGAGGATGTTGCGGGTGGTGGGTGAGTACACGGTGTTGCCGGAGAGGAGGACGAAGTTGGAGCCGGAGCATTCGGTGATGTTGCCGTCCAGGTCGAGCAAGAGGGTGATGGCGTTGGGATCTACGGCGTGGGTTTGCTGGTCTGCAAGCCACCAGTGCAGGCGGGAACGGTTTTTGGTTTTGGGGTCCAGGCATTGGGGGGGAACATGTCGAACGGAGGGGGTAACGACGTGCGCGCCTTCTGTGAAGAGGGGTCGCCAGACGTTGAAGGGGAGTGGGAAGGAGTGGATGCAGATGGTGGGGGTGAGGCGGACGTTGCCTGCGGCGCTTCCGGCGTAGATGCGGTTTTCGCCGGGGGTGACAAAGTGGACGATGCCCAGGTCTTCCTTGGGCTGGATGAGTTTGCTGTTGGTTGCGATGAGTTCCAGGGTGCGGTCGTGCATTTCTTCTTGCGTGAGCGGAAGCTGAATGCCGGCG
The DNA here is from genome assembly GCA_027619145.1 of bacterium. Next base: position 11,311 of record JAQCGA010000036.1, read on the forward strand.
TATTTGCAGGAGCGGTAGAGCCGAGCGAGATGGTCTTCCAGGCGGAAAGGATTGTGTGCAAAGGTGCGGGTCATTTCGGTGAGGGTGGCACCCAGGACAATGCCCAGGTCGTAGATGTTGAGATGGGCTTTTGATGCGGGGACAAATTCGGTATTGAGGTAAACGACGGGTTCGGACATAGGAGCCTCTGGGCCGGATCAGGTGGTTTGGGTATGCGGTTGGGGATCTGGGTGGTTGCGGCGATTTCGGGTGATCAGGGACAGAATCAAGATGAGGATGCCGGCGGCGATTGTCAAGGCGGACAGCGCCCAGTGGTGGCCCTGAGAAATGAGGATTGGAGAGAGGGTGACCAGGAGGACTTCGATGGGACCAATGGCCAGGTAGGAGAGGGCGAAATCGTCTAAGATATGGGACTCGGTTTCGGGGTCTACAATTCGGAGGAGAGCAATGGCCATGGCCATGATACCGGTAACCCAGCCCCAGGTATAGAGTGATTTTTCAAACCAGAGGTGGTGAAACATCCGGGGGCCCAGGTACCGGAAGAGTGCCCAGCAGAGGATGAGGCCAAAAGCAAAGAGGGCGAGCAGCGGATAGGCGTATTTGAGCAAGATGGGGATTTGGATGGCGGCAATGCCAAAGGCGACAAGCAGGTCGGTGAGGGAGCCGCAGATACGCAGGACGGATTTGCGGTCGATGTAGGTGTCTGCACCGGTAGATTTCAAGACCTGTTTGAATCCGACGGCAGCGAGGAAGGCCAGGCAGAATGTGGGCAGGCGGTAGGCTCCAAAATAGTGGGCGGTAGCCTGACCTATAAAATAACCGAGTACCGAGGTGGCGGCGATGAGGGCAAAGTGGAAGACCAGCGGGTCGATGGCAATAGAGGAGACGGTTTCCTGGCCGAGAGACGGACGTTTGTCTTCTGGGATGAGGCCAGTTCTGAGTTCTTCCGGCAGGTTTTTGAAGGGGGCGACAAAACGGGTGTGGCCATTGCGGACGCCCCAACTGATCCAGGCCATGCCGCCAGCAATGGCGCTGAGGATGCCAATGGTAGCGGAGGTCATTGCAAGGGGGCCGGCTTCATTCCATCCCCGAGCCGCAAAGGCGGAACCCACGGCGGCGGCGGTGCCGTGGCCCCCTACAAAGCCGCTGGCAAGAATTGCACCGAATCCGGTGTGAAGTTCGGGCCAGAAAAAACGGAGAAAGGTTAGCGCGAAGAGGAGCCCGAGACCCCATTGAAAACACATGGTGAGTGTGGAGTAGGCCCAGAGTTCGGCGGCGCGGCGGTTGCCTGAACGGGGTTTGCCCTGTCCGGCGGTGAAGGGCAATGAAGCAAAGATGAGGGCGATGAGGATGCCGGGATAGGTTCCGATGGCCTGTGAGAAGGGCAGGATGGAGAAGCCGTTTGGACCCAAGAGGAGGGCCAACAGGCCAGCGATCAGGTTTGCGGGTAGAAAGAGCCGCTGGACAAATACGACTTTTGCGCGGATGAGTTGTCCGACGAGGAGCAGAATTGCGATGAGGCCGAGGTCGGTAAAGAAACTCCATGGTGTAAAGGGCATTGGATCCTTTTGGGTTGTGTCTGAAAAGCCACGTCGTGAACCCGTCCCAGGCGAGAAGGCTATAACTGGCAGAACTAGGTAATGGGGATGGCGTTTTTGTTGAGGTAGTCTTCCATATGGCCGCTGGTAAATTTGGAGCTGTGGTCTCCAGGACCAATGTAGTGAAAGGCTTCTGCGTAGTCCAGACCGTATTGTTCCCCGGTGTGACGGTCTGCGGCTCGGAAGACGAGGTCCACGTATTCCTGGATGAGGGTTTCGTCGCTGGTTTTGAACCAGGGGAGGGTGAGGTTGCGGGCGGCCAGGCGGTCCCGAAGGCCCAGGGCCATGTTGCGGATCTGGGTTTTGTTGGCGCGTATGGAGGCCATTTTTTTTTCGATGACGTGGGAGATGTCTACCACGCGGTTGACGAGTTGGGGGCCGCGTGCCCAGTAGTATTTTTCTTTTACGCTGTGTGGGTGTAGACCAGCGTCGAAGTGTTCCGGGAGGTCCAGGCGGCCACCGGCCATCCAGCAGGCGGCTTCGGTGGCCTGAGCGGCTATGTAGTGATCGGGATTTTCTTCATAATGACCCCAGGGGTCAAAGCCCAGGACGGTGTCCACTTTGAGGAGGCGGAAGAGGAAGATGAGGCGGTTGCGAATTTCGGTGGGTGGGATTTCGTCCAGGGCGTGGTTGCGGTAGTTGAGGTCGTAGGTTTTTTGGATGCCGAGGATATTTGCGACCTCGGCGGTGTCGCGCTCGTTGGCGAGGATGGTTTCTCCGGTGGTGAGATCGTAGGAGTCCATTTCGTCGTTGGTTACGCGAATGAAGTACCCGGTGTAGCCTTCCTGGATGAGTTTGAGAACAGTGCCGGAAGAGAAAATGGAGAAGTCGTCTGAGTGCGGTCCGATAACGGCGAGGGTTTTGCTGGTGTGCGGTTTGCCCTGTGCGGGGCGTTCGATTTCGATTTGTTGGGTGGGTTGCATGGGGGCTCCTGTGGATGAAAGGCGTCTCGCGCAAAGGCGCAAAGACGCGAAGGGAAAGGCGGAGGTGTTGTCGGGTGGTTTTG
>JAQCGA010000037.1 GCA_027619145.1 bacterium
GGGCGGCGGCCCAGGATCACCTCTACATACACACGCAAAACCTCGGACACACTCCAGGCCTGAGCAAAACATCCCCGCGCCTCGTGCGGCTCATCCCCTTCAAAAATTTCCGAAATCTGCCCCAGTCCGGCTTCGTAAAAGTGTTTTTTAAAAGGCTCCAGAAACCGCATCCCTTCTTCCCTTGCCGCCGTTCCATTTCCATGCAGCCGCACCCAGGCCTGTACAAACGGTCCAATCAACCACCCCCATACCGTTCCCTGATGGTACGCGCCATCTCTCGCCCACTGGTCTCCTCCATACGTGCCCGCATACGCCGGGTCTCCTGGCGCCAAACTCCGCAACCCCAGTGGGGTGAGCAGCTCTCTCTCCACCACCTCCAGCACGCGCAACTCACGTGCTCGGTCCAGCATCCGGTTGGGCAAGCTCAACACAAGCACCTGATTCGGACGAATTGCCGGATCCCGCCGGTCTCCATTCACATAATCGTACAGGCATCCCTCGGCTTCATTCCAAAACACATCTCGGAAATGACGCTTTGCCTTCCGGGCCATGCCCCGGTATTCTACTGCGTAACCCCCATCTTCAAAAAATTCCGCCAGATCTCCCATCACACAGAGCGCATTGTACCACAGTGCATTAATTTCTACAGCTTTTCCCTGCCTGGGAGTAACCACCCAGTCTCCAACTTTTGCGTCCATCCACGTCAACTGCACGCCTGGCTCTCCTGCCTCCAGCAACCCATCTTCGTCCACCCGAATTCCGTACCGCGTACCTCGCACGTGCCAGTCAATCGCATCCTTCAAAACAGGCCAGAGCTTCTGTTCCACAAACGCGCGGTCCCCCGTATACTTCAAATACCGGTCCACCGCGTGAAAAAACCACAATGTGGCGTCCACGGTATTATAATCCGGCGTTTCGCCGTGATCCGGAAACCGGTTGGGAATCATCCCCTGGTCGCACGCGCTTGCAAACGCCTCCAGGATAGAACGAGCCTCTTCAAACCGCCCCGTCACCAGCGCCAACCCTGGCAACGCAATCATGGTATCCCGTCCCCAATCCGTAAACCAGGGATATCCTGCAATCAGAGTAGATAAACCATCTTTCCTTTTCACAATGAATGCATCTCCCGCCACCCGTAAGCGCTTCTCGAACACATCCGACCCATTCCCTGCTACTTGCTGCCGCCGCGCCACTTCGGCCTCGCGCAAAACACCGGCAGATTCCGCAGCCCGTGGCTCCAATCCTGCAACCAGGTACGCACACTGGCCCGCCTCCAGTTCAAATACCAGTTTGCCCGGACAATGCAAATCCTCATAGGCATCCAGGCCCCGGTCTTGCTCCCGTTCGTACTCAAAATTGTAATACCACAAATCTTCTGCCTCAAACCGCTCGGCATTGTGGCCCATAAACATGGGAGGCAAGCCTGAATAGGGTTGTACTTTTACACACCCCTCCGTTTCTTCTACCCTCGGATTCAACATATTGTTGTGGTGCCCCAATACATGATAGTCCCTAAAAGACACCAATGGCCGCACCTCTAAACGCACCGGCCGCAACACCGGACCGTACGAAATCACGGTCGTATTTTCTCCGTGAACCATACATACCTGCTTCTCTATTTCCACGCCAGCCACACGAAAACAGAACGTGGGAATCGGATCCAGCCGGAACGCCTCCAGCCAGCGATACCCCTGGGGATGGATCGCACCTGAATAGCGGTTACTCCCCAATTCAAACGCTTCCCCATCCACATGCACCGTCTCCTCCAAGCGAGACAGCATCACCACGCGGCCAGCCGGAGGAGACAGCGCCGCGGTAAGCAAGCCATGGTAGCGTCGTGTATTCATGCCCGTCACCGTAGAAGCGGCAAACCCACCCATTCCATTGGTCTCCAGCCACTCCAGGCGGGCAGCCTGCGCGAGGGTTCTACAGGTCTCTTCTCCTATACAAATCTGCACAATTTCACCTTTCTTTCTTTGAAACGCGTGAGCTGTGGCAGGCGCGGTCCAGGGCCGGTAAAAACAGGTCCTGGCAGACGCGCTCCCAGCTCATCTTATGCGCCACAACATACCCCCGTTGGACGGCGGCAGCCGAACCCTTTTCTGTACGGGGTAACAAATCCATCACTTTCTCCGCCACAACCGATGTCACCTGTCCTTCCAACCGGTCCCTCGCTTCTTTCCCAATGTGCAACACCTCTTCAAGGCTCTGGGTTTCAGGAAGGGCCGTGTAATCGGCCACCACGAGGTTAGGGAAATCTTCCTGCCCAGAAGCCCGTCGCACGTACCCGCAACACCCGCATACGCTGCTCACCACACACAGCGCACCAAAACTCAGCGGCTCTACGTGCGCAATCCCAAACGGCTCATAAATAGACTGACCAAATTCTACGTGAGAAGCCTTTCTCAAATCCATCAGCCCCATCTCTGCGGGCATCCGTTTCCCGCACCGGTCCTGACTCCACCCAAACTGGTTTACAAATACCACTCGAATGGCCTGTGCCCTTCGGTTGAAGTCTTCAATCATTTGCCACAAACCCACCTCTGGACCCACCAGATCTGGATATCCCTCCCGGTGAACCGCTGGCCAACCGTATTCTGCCTCCATCCGGTGCACATCTTCGGTACTGCGCGTTCCTCCCGTCGACGATAAAATATAGTACACACCGCGCAGACCCTCCGCAGAAAAACGCCTGTCCAGATGCTCCAGCACAAGCGTATCTCGCCACAGCCCCTTGCTCATGACCAGCCGAGTCACATGAGTAAATACAATGTCCGGCACAAATCCCACCAACTCCTGTGTATAATCCTGCATGCGGCGTACTGAAACCTTTTTTTCTGCTGGTGTCACCTCAAAAGCCGGTACCCCATTGTACACCAGTTCAATGGGGAGGTCAGCAAAGGCCGGCCCCAAAAATCTCAACTCCTCAACCACAGGGTCGCCCACGGCAAAAATACTGTCACAATAACTCGCACATTCAATCAGCGCATGCCGATAAAATCCGGACTGATCCCCGAACACATCAGATACACTCAACCCCTGGGACATCGCCTCATTCAGCACATTGTAAAACATCGTATCGTGCCCTGGAGACGCTTCCACAATGGGTCGCATCGTAGCCACTTCATGGGCATAAAAAATGGAGCGGAATTCAGGATTTCCTGCCAGGATTGTCTTTAATGCCATCGGCATACCCATATACTCATGCGCCAGCACATAGTGCGGCCCAGGCTCCTCACCCAGCAGGGCCTCCATGGCCTCGTACGCAGGTTCAGCCAGCCGTACATATTGCAGGTAGTCCCACGTGGCCTCATACCGGTCAGATTGAAGTCCAAAGGCTTCATAAAGTGCAAACTTAAACGCATTTTCTCTGTCTGAAATCATCTCCCCTACATCCACCAGCAGCACCTCACTCTTCACCCTGGCCCCATTTGATGGATCTGAAAGTGCCCTCCGACCGTACACCATTCGAACGCCGTATTTTTCTTCCACAGGTGCCAGCAAAGACCCAGAAGATCCGTTTCGAATCCCGGATATCGAAGAGTAGAGCACCTCGCCCTCTCGGGCAAGAACTGCCTCGTCTGAAAGATCGAACAGCGGCCCCACCAAAAACGTTCGACCGACCTCTTTCTGATAACTGGGGGCTGTAATGAGCCCCTGTAAAACCGTTCCAATTCCACCCAATTTATGTATTGTTTCGTGGGTTACGTGAATCACAGTACGCATGCCAGCTCCTGGTTCAGGTTTGAGCAGTCCTTTCGGACCTGCTGCTTCAATGGTTCGGGGATCTGATCAGCCTCTCCCGGGTCCATTCAATATCTGGAATCTATCGCAAGGCGGCAAGCAGAATCCGGCTTCTGGAAAACCGGTCTTCGCACCGGATGGGACTTGACAGGCCTCGGCTACTATGTTATAGTTCGAGCACACGCAGGGCGTATCCATACGCTTTTACCGGGGCTTCCGAAATGGCACAGACTCCTTCACAGGAACCTCAAAATCTCGAATTTTTCTCGCACGACCTCAAGGAAGCGCTGGCGGCTTTTCTTCGTGAACATAGAGACAGCCTGGTAAATACCTGGATGGATCGGGTACATGAAACACCCGAACTCCAGGCCCGTGGAGATATCTCCCCTGAAGCGTCTAACAATGCACTGCGCGGTTTTTTTGACGCAATCTACCACCAGGCTCTGCAGCCTGCAGATTTTACCCCCCTCCGGGAGTACGTCCAGTCCGATGCGATAGAATCCTTCACCTCAGACGCTGCCTGCCGCCTCCATCTCGCTTTCAAATACACACTTGCACACGCCCTGGAAACACAAAACATCACGCCCAGCCTACTCACCTGGACAGGGATCTGGATGGACGAAATCCTCCTGCGGATTTCCAAATTCTACAGTGAAAAGCGCTACACTGAACTCCAACGACAAGAAAATGAACGGGCACGCGTGCTCAAAGCCACCCAGGAACGCGTAAAAACCCTCCTGGAAACGATGAACGAAGGTTTCACGGCCGTTGACACAACCGAAACGGTTATTATGTTCAACCGCCGTATGGAACAGATTACCGGTTTTAGTCGGGACGAGGCAATTGGGAATCACGTTGCCCAGCTCTACACACAGCAAGGTCTAGGCGTCCTCAAAGACCAGCTCGCCCGACGCCGCAGGGGCGAGTCCTCCTCGTACGAACTCGAAATGTCCCACAAAGATGGCCATTCTGTCCCTGTGCGCATTTCGGGGGCTCCACTTCGTGACGATGCCGGCCATCATATTGGCAGCTTTGCCGTCGTTACAGATATCAGTGAACAGGTGGAGGCAGAAGAACGCCTCCGGCAAAGCAACCGAGAAATTGCGCGTCTGCTGGCAAGCGAGCAGAAACGAACAGCCCATTTTGCCACAATCAACGAAGTTGCACGCCTGGCTCTTTCTACGTTGGATCTTCAGGAAATTTTCAGGCGAGTGGTTTCAGCCGTCCAGGAACGTTTCTCGTACTACCACACCTCCCTGTTCCTGGTAGAAGAAGACACCGGGCAGGTGGTTATGTGTGCCCGTTCTGGAGCCTATGAGCCCTATTTCCCCGAAGGCTACCGCCAGGACATTGGGCGCGGCATTGTAGGCACAGTAGCCGCCTCCGGTGAAGCCATCGTATCCAACGACGTAAAATCTGATCCCAGACGCATTGTTGCTTTTCCCGAAGAAGAAAACACACACGCCGAGTTGTGCGTCCCTGTTCAGATTGGCAACCGAATTATGGGCGCTCTGGATATCCAGAGCCAGAACCAGGGCATCTTCAACGAGAATGACCTGGCCTCACTGGGCATTCTGGCCGATCAAATTGCCTGGGTAATCCACAATGCACAACTCTTCCAGGAAGTTCTACAGTTAAAGGAATTCAACGAGCAAGTCCTCCAGGCCATTCCCCTGCCAGTGCTCATGCTGGACGAAAAACGTTGCGTGGTCTTTGCCAATCAGAGCTACAGAGACCGCCAGCATCTTGAGCCCGAACAACTCCTGGGCAAATGCCTGGACGAAGTGGTACCCTTTTCCATCCTGGTACAACCCAATGGCATTCGCGCCATTGAGGAAGTCTTGCGCACCGGCCAAACACTCCACCTGGAACGCCAGCGGGTGGACCGGGGCCCGTACCAGAACCGCGTTGTAAATATTGTGCTCAGGCGCATTGTAGTTTCCGATGACGCACCCCTTCTCCTGGCCATCATCGAAGACATTACAGAAAGCATTGAAAAAGCCTATCAGTCTTCCTTGCTACGCCAGATTGGCCAGACCATGCAGGGCATCCTGGACCTGGACCGGCTGTTGTACTCTATTCTAACCTCGGTAACCGCAGGCAGTGCGCTTGGTTTCAACCGTGCAATCTTACTACAAGTCAATGAAGAAACCGGCATGCTCGAAGGGAAAATGGGCGTGGGCCCCTCCAACCGAGAAGAGGCCGGCCGAATCTGGGGGGAGCTTGCCAGACGCAACCTTACCGTAGACGACATCCTGGAAAACTATGATACCCAAACCACCCCATCGGACGCACCCCTTTCAAGGGCTGCCCGGCAGATTCGAATTTCGCTGGACGATCCAGAGGATCTACTGGTCCGCGCCGTGAAGGAGCGTCGCACGTTTGTGGTCACAGAAGACGAAGGCCTGCCCATCAGCCTCACCTTATGGGCAGCTCTGGCCACACACCACTTCGTGGCAGTTCCGCTGGTGGCTAAAGACCGCGCCATTGGCGTGATTGTAGCAGACAACCTCTACAGCGGGAAGTCGATTACCCAGGAAAGCGTGGACTTGCTGGCTGCGTTTGCAAGCCACGCAGCACTTGCCCTGGAAAATGCGGAGTTATACCACCGCCTGCAACAAAAAATTGACGAAGTCCAGAAAGCCTACCTGGAACTGGAAAACACGCAGAAAGAGCTCGTACAGGCCGAACGGCTGGCCGTGATTGGCGAGATGTCTGCACGGATGGCGCATGAAATACGGAACCCGCTGTCTACCATTGGCGGATTTGCACGGTCAATACTGAAAAACCCTACCGCCGAACGCCTGGAAACAGCGGGTAAGATTATTGTAGAAGAGACCGAACGCCTGGAGAAACTACTGGCTGATACACTAAGCTTCTCGCGTCCCAGTAAGTCCAGCCTCGCACAAACAAATCCCTACGAACTCTTCGGTGATATCCATGTCTTCATAGACGACGTCCTCCAGGCCAAACGCATTGCCTATCATGAAGAACTCGCGCCAGACCTGCCCGGTATGCAATTGGATGCGGCCCAGATCAAGCAGGTACTGATCAACGTGCTTCAGAATGCCATTCAGGCGATGCCAGAAGGCGGGCAACTCACGGTAAAAACCCATACCATTCGCCCCGAAGGCAGCTCAACCCAATGGCTGGAAGTTCAGATCCGCGACAACGGCGAAGGCATCGCACCCGAACACCTGGAACAGATCTTCAGCCCGTTTTTTACAACCAAAACCTACGGCACCGGGCTCGGGCTGGCCATCTGTAGAAAAATCGTACAGGACCACGGCGGAAAGCTCTCTGTGGAAAGCCAGCTGGGACAGGGCACAACGGTTTCTATCCGGCTTCCCGTGAATTGAATCTCTCACAGGCGAAAGACCCCAATGAAAACACTCCTGATTGCTGACGACGATAAGAACCTGACCATCCTCTATGAACAGGAACTTTCCGATGAAGGCTACCGGGTAGAGGTGGTCCACGATGCGCGACAGGCGATCGAACGCGTAACAACAGACCCGCCTGACTTACTCTTGCTGGACATCCGCATGCCAGGAATGGACGGTATTGAGGCGCTCAACCAGATCATAGGTAGAAACAACCACGTCCCGGTCATTCTCAATACGGCCTACAGCAATTACAAAGACAACTTTATGACCTGGCCCGCAGATGCGTACGTGGTTAAATCTTCTGATCTCACAGAACTCAAAAACACCATCCGCGAAGTGCTCGAACGCCGGGCATCCGAGTCCTGAACCCACACCGGGTGTAGCCGGAGAGAACGTTCCAGAAAAGGACGGCACCTCCATGCCAGAAATTGACAATGTTGCACTGCTCAAAAAAACCCTCACCATGATTCTCTCTGGCGGACAGGGTGAGCGGCTGTATCCGCTAACCAAAGACCGTGCAAAACCAGCAGTCCCCTTTGGGGGCATCTATCGCATTATCGATTTTACACTGTCCAACTGCCTCAACTCCAACTTACGGCGCATCTACTTGCTTACCCAGTACAAGTCCAGTTCTCTGGATCTGCACCTGCACCTGGGATGGTCTATTCTAAACAACGAACTGGGTGAATACATTTACACAATCCCACCGCAAAAACGCCTTTCCGACCACTGGTACCGGGGCACGGCAGACGCTATTTTCCAAAACATTTACACCCTGGAACAGGAACGCCCGGACCGGGTTCTCATTCTCTCTGGCGACCATATCTACAAAATGGACTATAGCCAGATGTTGCGCTTTCATTGCGAACAAGAGGCAGAACTGACTGTGGCCTGCGTAGAAGTACCTCTCCAGCAGGCCACGCAACTGGGCGTTATGGATATTGATGCAAACAACCGGATCGTAGGCTTCCAGGAAAAACCCCAGAATCCTCCTCCAATGCCTGGGAACCCCTCACAGGCACTGGCATCTATGGGCGTTTATGTTTTTAATACAGATAGCCTGGTACGCACCCTGGTTGCAGATGCCCGGCGAGACCCCGCACACGACTTCGGAAAAAACATCATCCCGGCTCTCGTAGAAAAGGGTCGGGTCTTCGCGTACAATTTTAAAAACGGAAACCGCAACCCCGGTTCTGTGTACTGGCGAGATATTGGGCTGATTGACACCTACTGGGCAGCCAATATGGACCTGGTAGATGACACGCCAGAATTCAACCTGCACGACAAAAGCTGGCCTGTGCGAACCTATCAAGAATCCTATCCACCCGCCCATCTCCACCAGGGAAACGGAAGCGTTACCCGTGCAATCGTTTCCGGCGGCTCCCGTGTTACAGACGCCACGCTGGATCAGTGCGTCCTCTCCTACGACGTCACCGTAGAACCCGGTGCTCACATAACCGAATCCATCTTGATGGAAGGCGTGGTTGTGGGCAAAAATGCTCGCCTGCACCGGGTCATTGTGGACAAAGACGTAGTCATTCCCGAAGGATGCACCATTGGCCTGGACCCTGAAGCGGATCGAAGGCGCTTTACTGTCGCACCCAACGGGGTATCCATTATTCCCAAAGGGTTACCCGTAGAAGGATGAGAGTAGTGCACGGCCCACGTCCTTACGTTGGATTCTGTCCGGGAGCTTCCTCTCGCTTAAAAATTACGCCCGCCAGAGGTGGCAAAACAATTTCCAGAGACCAGGAATGGCCGTGACTGGGCTTGTCCTGGGCCTGTACCCCGCCGGTGTTGCCCAGATTGGACCCTCCATACAACGCCGAATCGCTGTTTAGAACTTCCCGGTAAAACCCCGGCTTTGGCACACCGATGCGATACCCGTAACGCGGCACAGGTGTAAAATTACACGCAACAATGAGAGGCGGATCTCCGGCAGAATTCTGGCGCGAAAACGTCACGGTGCTCTGGTCTGCATCATGACAATCAATCCAATCGAACCCCTTGCTGTCAAAATCTGTTTCATACAACGCTGGCTCTTGCCGATAAAACTGGTTCAAATCCTGCACCAGTTTCTGAAGCCCACGGTGCGGCTCGGCATCCAGGAGGTGCCAGTCCAGGCTATAGCGGTGGTCCCACTCCTTCCACTGCCCGAATTCGCAACCCATAAACAGAAGCTTCTTGCCCGGGTGCCCATACATAAACGTATAGAGCAACCTCAGGTTGGCAAACTTCTGCCATACGTCTCCGGGCATTTTGTCCAGCATTGATCGTTTTCCGTGCACCACTTCGTCGTGCGAAAGAACCAGAATGAAATTCTCGTAAAACGCGTACACGCGCCCAAAGGTAAGTCGGTCATATTCGTATTTTCGATACACCGGGTCCAGGGACATATACCGCAGTGTATCGTTCATCCAACCCATATTCCACTTGAACCCGAAGCCCAACCCTCCCAGATACGCCGGACGCGATACGCCCGGCCAGGAGGTAGATTCCTCTGCACACATCAGTGCGCCGGGGAAACGAGCATACACTTTTTCGTTCAAAAACTGGAAAAAAGAAATGGCTTCCAGGTTTTCTCGTCCGCCGTGTCGGTTGGGCACCCACTCCCCTTCCTCGCGGGAATAATCCAGATAGAGCATCGAGGCTACAGCATCTACGCGCAAACCATCTACATGGTATTTATCCAGCCAGAACAGAGCGTTGCTACATAGAAAATTCCGCACTTCGTTCCGACCATAATTAAAAATGAGCGTATCCCAATCCGGGTGTAACCCCAGGCGCGGATCATCGTGTTCGTACAACGCGGTGCCATCAAAGCGGCCCAGGCTGTGACTGTCTCTGGGAAAATGAGCCGGAACCCAATCCAGGATTACACCAATTTTATGGGTGTGGCAGTAGTTCACAAAATACTGAAAATCTTCAGGCGTACCGTAGCGACTGGAAGGGGCGTAATATCCCGTAACCTGGTATCCCCAGGATTCATCCAGTGGGTGCTCCATCACGGGCATCAGCTCGATGTGCGTATACCCCATCTCCAGGACATAAGGCACCAGTTCATGGGCCAGCTCACGGTAGGATAATGACCGGTTCCCCTCTTCTGGCACACGCTTCCAGGAACCGGGGTGTACTTCGTATACCGTCATTGGCGAACGGTACGGATCGCTCTTCGCCCTGGCCGCCATCCATGCTTCGTCTGTCCAAATCGTGTCCGAAAGTTTGTGCACAATAGATGCAGTTTGCGGCCGCAATTCCATTCTCAAACCGTACGGGTCGGTTTTCAACAACAAATGCCCCTGCTTCGTTAGAATCTCGAACTTATAAAATTCGCCTTCTGTAAGCTCCGGCACGAAAAGTTCCCACACACCCGAATTCCCACGCGTGCGCATGGAATGTACACGTCCATCCCATTCGTTAAAACTTCCCACCACGCTCACACGCTGTGCATTGGGTGCCCACACGGCAAAAAGAACACCCGGAACATCCTGGTTTACAGTGGGATGCGCTCCTAATTTTTCGTAAATTTGCAGGTGCGTACTCTCATTGAACAGGTGCATGTCAAAATCGCTCAACATCGGCAAAAAAGCATATGGATCGTACATCCGTCGCCGGAGCCCATCTGCGTACACAACTTCCAGGCGGTACGCAAACATTTCCGAACGGCCCGCCACTTCTGCCTCATACAGGCCAGAGGGATGGCGCCGCACCAGTTCGCCCACGACCGCATCGCCGTCCAGTACAAAAACAGAAACCGCACCCGGTAGAAACACCCGCACGGAAACGACCTGTCTCCCTTGCTCCCAGATCAGATGCATACCCAGAACCTGGAACGGATCTTCATGTTCTACCTGCACAATACGCCCGACCTCTTCTTCACTAACGCCCGTAATCATTGTTTCACATCCCTGGAGTGTGCGACAGGTGAAGAAATGGATGATATTTCACTGTTGACGAACATCTGTCCCACCCGCAACATAGGGTACCCGGACAGGCCCGTCAACCCGTTTGTAGATTGAATTGCAATCGAAACACCCCTATACCCGGAGGTCGAACCCGCATGAAACCCATCTCTACCATTGTTGTTGCCCCCTCACTCCCAGAAGCGCTCAGGCCACTGGAAGAACTGGCCTACAACCTCCACTGGGCCTGGGATGCCGAAACCATCGAACTCTTCCGGCGCATTGACCGCAATCTATGGGAAGACGTGTACCACAACCCGGTTCGGCTGCTAGGTGAAATGGACCAGGCCCAACTCGAAGCCCTCAGCACAGACCCTGGCTTTCTTGCCCACCTCAGGCGAGCCGACACCTCTCTTCAAGCCTATATGTCCGAATCCACCTGGCTTCATCGCACACACCCGGATCTGGAAGACCTGCGTATCGGGTATTTCTCTGCAGAATTCGGACTCAGCGAAGCCATCCCAATCTACTCGGGTGGCCTGGGTGTACTTGCTGGAGATCATCTCAAATCAGCCAGCGATCTGGGGCTACCGCTGGTGGGCGTAGGCCTTCTTTATCAGGAAGGGTACCACAGGCAGTACCTCAACAGCGATGGCTGGCAGCAAGAAGACTACGTGGAAAACGACTTTTACACCATGCCAGTCCGCCCCGTAACCCTGGAAAACGGAGAAGAAGCCACCGTGCGTTTGCCGTTTCCCGAAGGCGAAGCCACCGTAAAGATCTGGAAGGCCCAGGTAGGCCGTGTTCCTCTTTTCTTGCTGGATACCAATCTGGAGCAAAACCATCCCAACATTCGCTCTATCACGGCCCAGCTCTATGGCGGAGATCAGGAAACACGCATCCGCCAGGAAATCCTTCTGGGTATCGGTGGATTGCGCGCACTCCATGCCATTGGGCTGCCTCCTTCGGTATGCCACATGAACGAGGGCCACTCGGCCTTCGTAACCGTAGAGCGCATCCGGCAACTGATGCACGAGTTGAATCTGAACTTCGAAACCGCCCGAGAAGCGGTGGCCGCCGGTTGCACCTTCACAACCCATACACCGGTCCCCGCCGGCCACGACGTCTTCGGCCCACCCCTGGTAGAAAAATATTTTCGGTCCTTTGCAGGAGAGATAGGGCTCTCTCTGGAGGCATTCCAGGACCTGGGTCGTCGGAACCCCGGGAATACCACAGAAGGCTTCAACATGACCGTGCTGGCTGTGCGCCATTCTGCCTTCCGAAATGGCGTGAGCAAACTGCACGGTCAGGTCTCCCGCCAGATGTGGCAAAGTCTGTGGCCGGGACTCCCAGAAGAAGAGATTCCCATCCAGCACATTACAAACGGCATCCACGTAAGCACCTGGATCTCACACAACATGCGTGCTCTACAAGACAACTATCTGGGACCTCAGCGCCTGGAAGAACCGCAAGACCAGACCGTATGGGAGAATGTAAATGACATCCCACCCGAAGAACTCTGGAGGGTACACGAACGCCGGCGTGAACGCCTGGTCGCGTTCTCACGGACCCGGCTTCGCCGCCAACTCCAACGCCGCAGCGCATCTCCGGTTGAGATTGCCCGGGCGGACGAAGTGCTGGATTCCAAGGCACTCACCATCGGGTTCGCGCGGCGTTTCGCCACGTACAAGCGTGCAACCCTGTTGCTACGAGATCCGGAGCGATTGTCCCGAATCTTGTGCAATCCGGACCGGCCCGTGCAAATTATCTTTGCGGGCAAAGCGCACCCTCACGACACACCTGCCAAAGAGTACATCCGTCAAATCATCCACCTCGGCCAGCAGGAACACCTCCGCAACCGCATCGTCTTCATCGAAGATTATGATATGTGTGTAGCCCGGTACCTCGTGCAGGGTGTTGACATCTGGCTCAACAACCCGCAGCGTCCACTGGAAGCCAGTGGGACCAGCGGTATGAAAGCCATGGCGAATGGCGCACTGAATCTGAGCGTACTGGACGGGTGGTGGGCCGAAGCTTATCAGGTGGACGTAGGGTGGGCCATTGGCCAGGGAGAAGAATATGAAGACCCCGTTTACCAGGACCAGGTAGAAGCTGACGCACTTTATCAGATACTGGAAAAAGACGCCATCCCGCTTTTTTACCAGCGTGGAGCAGACGGGCTGCCTCGCGGCTGGGTCTCCCGCATGAAAAGCACGATGCGCACCCTCTGTCCCCTATTCAACACCCACCGCATGGTACACGAATACGCCGAGTGCTTTTACCTTCCCGCGCAGGAACGGTTTCTCCGTCTCATGGAAAACGGTGCAACCCCAGCCGGAGAACTGGCCAGGTGGCGATCCTGGGTCCAGGGTGCCTGGAAAGAGGTTCGCATACTCGACGTTCAGGACGACCATACCCGGGCCCTTCGTGTGGGTGAAGATCTGGAAGTACGAGCCCGCGTTGTGCTGGGACCGCTATCAACAAAAGACGTCGTCGTACAGATCTACCACGGGCAAGTAGACACAGGCGGAGAAATTGTAAAAGGCGAGACCGTTCCAATGGATCCGGTCTCGCCCGATGGCGATGGGATATATTTGTTTTCTGGCCGTCTGTCCTGCAACACCAGCGGCAGACGTGGATATACGGTTCGGGCTCTGCCCACACACAAAGACCTGGGTGCCCCCTCAGAATCTCGCCTGATCGCCTGGGCCTGAAAAGTTACACGGCCGATCCTTGCTGAAAAGCGCACAGACGATCCACAGCCTTCATCAATTC
>JAQCGA010000038.1 GCA_027619145.1 bacterium
TTTGTAATTTTAATAAACGGATATTTCTTATCGTCTTTCAGGCTAATATTATACCGGGGTTTGTGCTCCTTAATCAAATTGGCTTCCAGGATCAGAGCTTCCAACTCCGTATCCGCCACAATATATTCCAGGTCCCGGCAATTCCGCACCAGCGCCCGGAATTGCCGCCTGCCATCGTTTGCGTTCTCCCGAAAGTAAGACTGCACCCGGGTACGGAGAGATTTCGCTTTGCCTATATAAATGATCTGTCCATCAGCACCCTTCATCAGGTACACACCCGGCTCTCTGGGCAGGTGTTCCACAATTTCTCGGATATGTTCGCGGGCTGCCTGTGCGCTCATTTTTTCATCGCCCGAATTTCGCTCTGCCGGTACAGCATCCAACGGCCATTCCCCTTTGCATTTCGCTCAAAGTACAATTGAAAAAACACGCCCGGTTGTACAGCCACATGGAAATAGGCCCGCCCATATTCTGCTCGGTCCAGCCTGCACCCATCCTCCCAGAACCCAATCACATCCACCACCCGATACCAGCACCCTCGCCAGCGCAACCGATGCGGCGAACGTTCGCCCCGCAACGCCCGATCTTCGTATGCCGGTACCTCCACGGCCTCATTTGCAAACCGCGACACACGCTCTCCCCAGGCCGCACACCGCTCGTATGCTGCAATGGCCACGCCTACACTCCCTGACGGTCGTAGTCTCCGTCGAGAAACGCCTTTTCTTCCTCGCAACCCAACCCGCCGCTTCCAAAACCTGCGACCGATCCTGTTCAAAATCCCCAACCGACCTCTCCTTCAGACCAGCTCCTCTACTTTCCGAAAATACCTCACCAGGCTCCCACCTCCCGACCAAATCCCCTGACTTTCTTTGCGTCTTTGCGCCTTTGCCTGAGACCAAAAAGATTCTGCTCCCAGGGTAATAACCTGCTACAAATCCAGAATCTCCACATCCATCTGTTCCAGGTCCAGCACGCCCACCGTACACCGCCCAGACACCCAACCACCGGCTTCTCCAGGATTAATCACAAGCGTTTTCCCCGGACGCACATCAATTGTATGCGTATGGCCATACACAATCACATCGTACGCGCCGCTTGCGGCCAGGGCATCTACTTCGTCCGGTTCATGTAATACCAGCACCCGCTTTCCCTCGTGCTCGAACCCGTAAGGAGCCCGATGAATCGGCCCGAGTTTTTTAAACTGAGCACGCAACCCAAACCGCTCCCCATCGTTATTTCCGAAAACCCCCACCATAGGCGCCATCAAAGGTGCCATCCACCGGGCGTTAAACGGTGCAATATAGTCTCCCGCATGGATCACCAGCCCCACCTTCCGGTCATTGAAGAGAGCCACAGCTTTCTCTACCGAGTGTTTGTTATCGTGCGTATCTGTGATCAAACCCACCAGGTTCTTGTGCCCCACACTTCGCTCCTTCGAATTTAGTAAAGTTTTTACCGTTTTCACCGAACTATAAACAATAGGGGTTAAGCAGCTTCAAAAACTTACCCCCCTCCATTTGCTTTGTCAACCGAAACTCATAAAGTTTGTAATTGACAAATGCTGTATATTGTTGTAAGATTTCAAAATAGACCGTTTAATTGAACTTAATCCATGCACCCGCTTTAAGAAAAGAACGGAATGCTATTTAACCCTTTCAAAAAAGGGGGAGGCGGCAAAAAGAAGACCTCCCTCGAGACCGTTCTGGCCGATTTGGTTCTAAAAGGACCGAACTCGGCGAACTGTAGTCTTATCAAAACCCCGGATGGGGCAGATGCAAACGAGGACCTGGGTCGGTCCTCAATTTTTAAGTACCAGGAAAAGATCCTCGTCCAGAACAAAGCCTTTTACCTCAGCACACCAGACGGTATCAAAGCCGAAGAAAAATCCCTCCTTTCCGGTAAAAACGAAGTCCTCCACCTCTGGTTTCTCCACAACCGCATTCCCCACACGCTGGACTGCCGCGTCATGGGCCGCATTCGGTTTCCAGATAACATCCTGGCAGACCTGGATCCCCGTGTCCCTATGGCCTACGCTCTCAAACCCGTGGGCGTGATCCGAAAAACAGACAAACGGCAGTTCCTCCGATACTCGCACAAACCCGGTCACGGCGGCATGCGGGTTTACTCCCAGGTCCTATTCGATCTATACCTGACCAAAACCGACGTTGTCTTTCCAGAAACCGGTAGCCTGCCCTCTTACATTAGCGACTTCAACCTGGTTCCTTATGCCGGCAAGCCGGAAGTGGCAGGTGAAAATCCAGAAGAAGTTGTCAAATTCATGAAAAACGCCATCCAGGCCAACTCCCGTGAGAATCGGGTCGTTTTTGTGGGCAAACCTTGCATGGATGAACGAACCAACAAGGTTGCCTTGCTCGATTTGGACCAATCCGACGTGCTGGGCCTGGAAACCTCAAAAGAAGAATCCCGGACATTTTATATCCGAAAACCGCCTAAAATGAGCAGCGATCGCAAAGATCCATACGGTCTCGGGGAAAGCGATATCATTGTCCTGGGGTTCAGCACTCGTGTGACAACAGAATCACCCACCGAGTACTACGACCTCATTTCTGAAGTCACCCGCATCGGCACAGAAACTATGACCGTACGGACCAGCGGAGATATCCGTAAAGAATCGGGCATACCCGTTGAGCTGGTAGATTTCAGCGTAGGCGGAATTAAGATTGAATGCGACGACGCTCTTTTGAACTACCTGCTGGGCGAAAATCACAAATCCCTGAAAATCGAAGATAAGGTCGAAGCCCTCGAAGGCGTCTGTTACATGCTCAATTTTTATCCCAAACTCCGATTCAATCGCGAAACGGAGGTCTATCAGCCCAACCTTCCCATGCGCATTCAGATTCTTGTGAAGATTGTACGCACCGAAACGACCCGGCACAAAGATGAAGGCGAGATGCCCGAAATCACCGGTTTCGGCATGAAATTTTATTACGATCCACTAGAATACTCCCGGGACACCTACGGCTACGACCGCTGGGAACTCATTCGAGACTTCAAAGAGAACAAGCACTTCCGGGAAATTCACAATTCCCTGAACGGCCTGATCGCCTTCCTCGAAAACCAGAGCCGGTAACCGTCTAGCGCACCTCACAGAGTTCTTTCTTACCCTTTACTTTTACTTTCCTATGTCCAGACCTTCTCCAATTGTCCGCCGCTCCCAATGCCCTGCGTTTGCATCCTCCCGCAGTATCCGCCTCCAGCATCAATAGAACCACTCTACCATCTGAAAAAATTCCATCCGAAATACATAAAAAGGTTATCTTTTAATGATACCCTTGACTCCCTTATTGTGATCCACAATTGATCCGCCTGGCGGAAAATAAGCTCAGGAGAAATTTGTTATGTCCATACTGAAAATTGGGCTCCCTTCCGGGAGCCTCCAGGAATCTACACTCACGCTGTTTGCCAAAGCCGGGTATCGCATCCGATCCAGTTCCCGGTCCTACACACCAGATATTGATGACCCCGAACTGGAAGGCCTTTTTCTCCGAGCGCAGGAAATGGCACACTACGTGGAACGCGGCGTACTCGACGTAGGCCTCACCGGTGCAGACTGGATCCGGGAAAACGGCGCAGACATTGTCGAAATTGCCGAACTTCGATACAGCAAAACCTCGGCCCGCTCCGCCCGCTGGGTTCTTGCCGTACCGGAAGAATCACCTGTGCAATCCGTAAAAGACCTTCAGGGAAAACGGATTGCCACCGAACTGGTCAACACCACCCGGCAGTATCTGCAAGAACAAGGCGTGCAGGCCCAGGTTGAATTCTCCTGGGGATCTACCGAAGCTAAATTGCGTGTACCTGGCCTGGTGGACGCCATCGTGGAACTCACCGAAACCGGTTCTTCGCTACGCGCCAACAAACTGCGCATTGTGGAAACCATCTCGGAAAGCACGCCCCGATTCTTTGCCAACAAAGAGGCCTGGAATGACCCATGGAAGCGAGAAAAAGCGCAGAATATTGCCACCTTGCTCGTGGGTGCCTACCAGGCCGGAGACAAAGCGGGCCTCAAAATGAATGTACGACGATCCAACCTGGACGAGGTCGTCAATCTCCTTCCGGCACTGAACAACCCCACCATCTCCAACCTGCTCGATGGAGACTGGGTGGCCATTGAAGTGATCGTAGATGAAAAAATCGTGCGCGACATTATCCCCCAGCTCAAAAAATCTGGCGCGGAAGGCATCATCGAATATCCGCTGAACAAAGTGATCTATTAGCCATGATCGAAACCCTTACCTACAACCCGGACGCACCCGCCGAAAAGCTGGAGGCCATCCTTTCTCGCACCAGCGACTTCACCCCGGAGCTGGAAAACACGGTCCGGAACATCGTTGCAGATGTTCGCAAACGCGGCGATGACGCCGTTCTGGAATACACGAAAAAATTCGACGGCGTACAGATCTCGCCCGAAAAAATTCGCGTACCTGAAACCGACATCGAAGCCGCCTACCGAGAAGCCGATCCCAACCTCCTGGAAGTGCTCCGGGCCGCCGCAGACAACATCCGCCGGTTCCACCAGGCACAGAAACGCACCTCCTGGTTTGTAGAAGATGGCGATGGCGTGGTCCTGGGCAAGCGCGTCCTCCCGTTGGAACGGGTGGCCGTACTTATCCCTGGCGCCAGCGCCCCGCTCTTTTCCACGTTGCTCATGGCTGCCATTCCCGCACAAATCGCCGGCGTCCCTCAAATTTGCATGGCAACGCCTCCGCAGTCAGACGGCTCCGTACACCCTGCCGTCCTTGCCGCAGCACACATGCTCGGCATTCAGGAAATCTATCGCGTCTTTGGTGCACAGGCCGTTGCCGCACTCGCCTACGGAACAAAACACATCCCGCGTGTGGACAAACTCGTTGGCCCAGGCCATCCCTCAGTCCAGATTGCCAAGAAAATGGTCTTCGGCCATGTGGACATTGACATGGTCGCCGGTCCCAGCGAAATTGTTGTCCTGGCAGACGAAACCGCCAACCCGCGCCACGTAGCCGCAGACCTCCTCTCCCAGGCCGAACACGGCAGCGGGTTCGAGGCCGCCGTTTGTATCACCCCTTCGGCAGACCTGGCAGCCCGGGTAGCCGAAGAAGTCAAACGCCAGGCCGCAGACCTCTCCCACCGGGAGGCCATAGAAAAAGCCCTGCGCAACTTCGGCGCCGTCATCATCGTCAAAAATCTCGAAGAAGGCATTGGCCTGGTCAACCGTATCGCTCCGGAACACGTGGAACTGATCGTGGCCGACCCCTGGGCGCATCTGGAAAAAATCCGCAACGCAGGTGCCGTCTTCCTGGGTCCGGCCTCCTCCGAACCAGTGGGCGACTACTACGCCGGAACGAATCACATTTTGCCCACCGCCGGCGCAGCTCGTTTCTCCTCGTCTGTGGGCGTAGACACCTATCTGAAAACCATCAGCCTGGTCTCCTATACGGACCAGCGCCTGAAAAAAACAGCCGGCCACATCATCGCTCTGGCCGAAGCCGAAGGCCTGGACGCCCACGCCAACGCCATCCGCGTCCGCCTGTCGTAAAGGCACGACGTGCCCTAACCCCGATCTCTGGAAACGAACTTGAAAAAATCACCCCTCGAACGCATCCGGCCCGAAGTTCGCAACATTGCCGGGTACCACCTGAAAGCCTACGACTGTCCCGTCAAACTGAACCAGAACGAAAGCCCGTTCGACATCCCGGAAGACCTCAAAGACGAAATCCTCGAAGCCGTCCGGAATCGTCCCTGGTCCCGTTATCCTCAGCCCATGCAAATGGATCTGGTGGAAGCCCTCGCACAATACGCCGGCTGGAATCCCGAAGGCCTCATCGTCTGCAACGGCTCCAACACCCTGGTGCAACTCGTCCTGGCCGTGACCACGACCTCTGACACGCCCGTTGTGGTCCCTTCGCCCAGCTTCTCGCTCTACGGCCTGTACACAGGCATTTTCGGCGGACGCGAAGTGGCAGTGAACCTCAATGCCGACTATACCTTCAACATGCCTGCAATCTGCGAAGCCATCCGCCGGGAAAACGCGAATATGGTCATCCTCTGTTCGCCCAACAATCCCACCGGATGTGTTGTTTCCAATGCGGACCTGGAAGCGCTCCTGAATGAAACCGACGCCCTGGTTCTGGTGGACGAAGCCTATGCAGAATTCAGCAACCATACCGCGCTCGACCTGCTACCGAACCATCCCAATTTAATTGTGCTCAAAACCTTTTCCAAAGCCCTGGGCGCAGCCGGTATTCGCATTGGCTACCTCATGGCACACCCGGAAATGGCACAGGAAATTATCAAAGCCAAAATCCCGTTCGACATCAACGTTTTCTCCCACACAGCAGCCCTGAAAATTCTAGAACATCAAGACCTCATCCAGGAACGCGTGGCCCACATCTGCACCGAACGCGACCGGGTCTTCAACGCTCTTTCCCTTCAAAAAGGGGTACGCGCCTATCCTTCGCACGCCAACCTCATCCTCTTCGAAGTAGAAGACCCCGGAGCCGTCTTTAACAGCCTGGTAGAACAGGGCATCCTGATCCGTAACGTCACATCCTACCCAATGCTTTCCAAAGCCCTCCGCGTCAGCATTGGCAGTCCAGAAGAAAACGACCGCTTCCTGAAAGCCCTCGCGCACACGTTAAAAGAGAATTGACAAAAAAATCGAGCAAACCATCATCCCAACGAAGGCCGGACGGGCACAGGGGCCCGCCCCTACAACAATCATAACCTTGCCTCCGTTTCCCCTTTGCGTCTTTGCGCCTTTGCGTGACCTCTTGATTTTGTCTCCAAAGACCGGACAGACACACAGGTCCGCCCCTACTCGCTTACAGGTTTCCCCTTTGCGTCTTTGCGCCTTTGCGTGAGACGCTTCTCCAGAGGTGATCCACCATGTCCCGCACAGCCCGCATCCAGCGCGCCACCTCCGAAACCGACATCGACCTCTCCTTCACCCTGGACGGGTCCGGCACCTGCTGCTCGGAAACCGGCATCGGCTTCTTCGACCACATGCTCAACGCATTTACGCGGCATGGCCTCTTCGACCTGGATCTCACCTGCCGCGGCGACCTGAATGTGGACGCGCACCACACCGTAGAAGACACCGGTATCTGCCTGGGCCAGGCCGTTGCTGAAGCGCTTTCAGATCGGGCGGGTATCACCCGATTCGGCTCTGCGTACGTACCCATGGACGAGGCCCTTGCCCGTGCTGTTGTAGACCTCTCGGGCCGCCCGTACCTCGTTTACAATGCCGGGTTTTCCGAAGAAATGGTTGGCGAATTTCCAACCTCTCTCGCCCTCGAATTCTTCCGGTCTCTGGCCGACCATGGGCGAATGAACCTGCACATCGATCTCATCCGGGGCACCAATGCCCACCACGGCATCGAAGCCATCTTCAAAGCCGTGGGACGGGCCTTGCGTCAGGCCTGTGCCTTTGACCCCGGCGTAAGCGGCATCCCCTCTACCAAAGGTGTCCTATGAGCGGAAAACCGGCCGTCTTTCTGGACCGGGACGGCATCCTGATTACCGAACGCGGTTATTTGACGAAACCAGAAAATCTCCAGCTCTTTCCCGACGCACCAAAAGCCGTATCCGCTCTTCGGGAAGCAGGGTACGCTGTCTTCGTCGTCACCAACCAATCTGCCGTTGCACGCGGCTTCATCACCGAAGCCTTACTGACGGATATTCATCACGAACTCGAACGCCAGCTCTCGGCCAGCGGTGCACGCCTGAACGGCATTTACACCTGTCCGCACCATCCCGAAGTAGGCCCGCCGGCCTATCAAAAACGCTGCACCTGCCGTAAGCCGGAACCGGGGCTTCTCCTTCGGGCCGCAACTGAACACAACCTGGACCTCGCCCGTTCTTTCATGGTTGGCGACAACCTGACCGACCTGCAAGCTGGCTGGAATGCCGGATGCCAATCGATACTTGTAAAAACAGGCCACGGAACCCAGGTGCACGCAGAAGCCACATCCGAAATCCTCGGCCGCATCGCCTGCATCGCAGAAACGCTGTCAGATGCGGCAAATTGGATCTGTACATCTTTTACCCGGCCGTGAACGGTGAATATTCTCCACACCATATACGACGACGTGGCCAACCCCTGGTGCGGCGGTGGGGGCGCGGTACGGGCATTTGAAATCAATCGCCGTCTGGCGCAAAAGCACCGCATCATCCAGGTCACCGGAAACTTCCCCGGTGCCCCACCACAGGAAGTCCGTGAGAACATCGATTTTCGCCGCGTGGGTTCCACCCGCAATTACGCACTCAGCCGGCTCAGCTTCTGCGCACGCGCTTCTCGCATCGTAACAACAGAACCATTCGACCTCTGGGTCTACGACTTCTCCGCCTTCTCGCCCGTCCTTGCGGGTGCCCAGTACCGCAATCGCGCAATCCTGCTCTTGCACCATCTGATGTCCACACATGCCGCCCGAAAATATCCCGGCATCGGACGTCTGGCCGGAGTCGCAGAAACAGCTCATCTTCGTACGTACCGGCGGTTCATTGCCGTATCCGAAAGCACCGCGCAACAGATCGCGGATCAAGCCCCAGATGCTCAAATCCACACCGTCCACAACGGCGTGGATGCCGCCTGTTTTGTTCCGGATCTGCCCGAAGAAAACTACATCCTCTTTTTTGGTCGCCTGGACATCTACACCAAAGGCATCGACATCCTGCTTGCCGCCTTCGCCCGGCTCCAGGAACCATACCCGAATCTCCGCCTCGTCCTGGCCGGCCGGGCCACACCCAAACGCCAGCAGGAAGTCCGGTCTCGCGCCGAAACCCTGGGCATATCCAATCGCGTAGAAGTTACAGGGCCTGTCTCAGACGAACAAAAACATCAACTTTTCGGCCGGGCTCTCTTCTTCTGCCTGGCCTCCCGCTACGAAGGCTGGGGCATGGTCGCCATAGAAGCCGGTGCCGCGGGCAAAGCCGTTGTTGGCACCTCCATCCCGGGCCTGATTGACGCAGTCCGCCACGGAGAAACCGGCTTACTCGTCCCGTCCGAAGACGAAGTCGCCCTGGCCAACACAATGGACAACCTCCTGCGCAACCCCGACCTGCGCCGAAAACTCGGCACTCAGGGCAGAAAATGGGCGCAGCACTTCACCTGGGACCGCATTGCCCGCGAACAGGAAGAAGCCTATCTCCAGGCAATTGAACAGGAACCAATTGATAATTGCTAATGGCTAATTGTCAATTGTCAATTTTCGCTTCACCGCAACGGAGCCCTCCGTGTCCTGCAAACTCTACTCCTGGTGCAAAACCCTCGGTCTGCCCGCCCTGCTCTCCTACCTTGTTTGCAGCGTGCTCTTCACCTATCCCCTGATCCTGAACCTGGCCACACATGTGCCCGGCCTCGCAATTGAAGGCGACGTTGCCGTTGCCATCTGGAACCTCTGGTGGACCGAAAAAGCCCTGCAAGCAGGCATCAGTCCACTTTTTACAGACTACATTTTTTATCCGTACGGCGTTTCCCTGGTCTTTCACGGCATGGTCCTTTCCAAAGCCCTGCTTTCCACCTTGCTACAACCCACGTTTACGCCCTGGACGGTCTACAATCTCCTGATCCTGGCCACCTTTGCAACCGCCGGGTTCACCATGTACCACCTCGCCCGGTACCTCACCGGGTCCTCCGCAGCAGCCTGGGTAGCAGGCCTCATTTACGGTTTCAGCCCCTATATGCTGGCCCGAGGCCTGGGGCACCTCAACTATCTCAGCAGCGAGTGGTTGCCCGTGTACATCCTCTGCCTCCTGCGCCTGGCCCACGAAGGGCGCCGCCGCTGGGCCGTTGGTGCCGGATTCTTCCTGCTGCTCACAGCATACTGTGAGTATTATTACGTTATTTACCTGACCCTCTTCACCGTGCTCTTCCTGGCCTACCTCATCTGGCAAGAACCGGCCACGATCTGGAACAGACCCTTTCTACTGAACTTCGCCCTGATGGGTGGTATCGCCGCAGTAGGATTCTCCCCTGTTCTTACAGCCCTCTTCAGCGGCAAAGAAACAGGCTTTGTTTTCAGCGGTTGGAGCGGATCTGGAAAATACGGCGCAGACCTGTTGGCATTTTTCACCCCACCACCCGGCGGCCTGCTCTTTGGAGACTGGACCCAGGACCTTTTTTCGAAATTCACCGGCGGAAATGCAACCGAGGCCACGGTCTTTACCGGCTACACCGTCCTGATCCTGGCTGGCTGGGCTGTTCTCCGCCGCCGCGCTGAAATAGGTGTGCGGCTCTGGCTGGCTGTCACCTTGATCTTCTTCGTGCTCGCTCTGGGGCCCCTGTTACACATTGGCGGAAACTTTGTGTTTGGCCTGGGTCCCATCCGGTTTGCAATTCCACTTCCCTACATCCTTATCCATTATCTGCCACTCATCAAAGGCGCTCGTGTCCCTGCTCGATTCGACATTATGGTCAGCCTGGGCCTGGCCGTTTTAAGCGCCTACGGCCTCTCTGGCTGGCTCAAACGCCCCCTGCGGACCTGGAATGTGGCCGTGGGAATTTTCTTGCTGATTTCCCTGGAATATCTTAGGTTGCCTTACCCACTTTCTCCCGTTGAAATCCCGGAGGTATACCATACCATTGCCCAGGACAAACGCGACGTAACCGTTCTGGAAATTCCGCTGGGCTGGGGAACAGGCTGGGGCACCACCGGACGCCTCCAGGGCGCACAACAGGTCCATCAAATTGTACACGAAAAACGTCTGGTAAGCGGTTTTGCCTCGCGCGTTTCTCAGAACAAACTCGAAAGGATGCAGGCTCTCCCTCTAGCAGAAGACGTGCTGGCGCTTCAGAACCAGGTAAAAATTCCCACCGCCGACTCGCACCGAGAATCAATCCGGGAACAACTCCAGGAATTGCTGGACCACATGCCAAACCTGCTCGTCAACTATATCAATCGCGATGCGTCTGTGAGCAACTTTCTAAATCCTCCGGACAACCAGCAGGCCGTTTCCTCGAATCCTTTGCCGAACCCGGAACAGGCTCGCAAAAAAGGACGCGAACTCGTCCAAAAGGCAAACCTGGCCTACGTGATCGTACATCCTCCTTATTCACAGCACAGGTCATTGGTACACTACCTGGAAACAGCTCTGCCTCTGGTTCAATTCTACAACCAGGACAACATCCTGGGCTACCGAATCGAAACCCCAAACCCTGTGTCACCTTCCGGAGCAGCCGAATGAAAAACGGGTCGGACAAGAAATATGACATTTGCATTGTAGGCGGTGCCGGCCACGTGGGCCTGCCGCTGGCCATCACCTTTGCCAGCAAAGGGTTTCGGGTAATTATTTATGACCTCCACGAAACCAACCTGAAACGCATCTCTCAAGGGGAACTCCCTTTTACAGAAAAAGGCGCACAGCCTCTCCTGGAAAAAGTTCTGGCAGACGGTCTACTGCACACTTCTTCAGATCCTGTATCAGTAGGTGATGCATCCACCGTCATCATCACCATCGGCACGCCCGTAGACGAATTCATGAACCCGGTCCTGTCCGTCATCAAACAATGTGCAGACGACCTCTGGCCGTACCTCATAGACGGACAGCTTCTCGTTCTACGTTCCACCGTATATCCTGGTACAACAGACTGGTTGGACGACTACCTCAAAGCCCGAAGTAAAAAACTCAAAGTTGCATTTTGTCCCGAACGTGTGGTACAGGGCAAAGCCATTGAAGAAATTCAGTGCCTGCCTCAACTTGTAAGTGGTGTAGGCGAAGAAGCCGAAAATGAAGCAGCAGACCTCTTTCAAAAGCTCGCACCCGAAATTGTTCGCCTTACCCCCATGGAAGCCGAGTTTGCAAAACTCTTCAACAACGCCTACCGCTACATCCAGTTTGCCACAGCCAATCAGTTCTACATGATCACCCGCACAGCAGGTGTGGACTATAACCGGGTGCTGGAAGGCATGAAGAAGAACTATCCCCGTGCTCAGGATATCCCACACGCTGGCTTCGCGGCCGGTCCCTGCTTGCTCAAAGACACCATGCAGCTGGCCGCCTTCTCCAACAACCAGTTCACCCTCGGCCACGCTGCGTTGAACATCAACGAAGGGCTGGTCCTCTACCTGGCCGAAGAAATCGAAAAAGAATACGGAAGCCTGCGCAACCTCAGCGTGGGCCTGCTCGGCATGGCCTTCAAAGCGGACAGCGACGATACCCGCGTTTCTCTCAGTTACAAGCTTAAAAAAATGCTCATGTTCCGGGCCCGCGAAATCCTCACCACAGACCCACACGTCACCACAGACCCGGACCTGCTCCCGCTGGAAGAAGTTGTGCGCCGCAGCGACATCATGGTTCTTTGCGTACCGCATACCGCATACCACAACCTGGACCACGGCAACAAACCAGTGGTGGACATCTGGGGGTTTCTCGACCGTGGCAAATAAATTCTACCTCGTAACCGGCGGAACCGGATTCATTGGCTCGGCCCTTGTCCGTCGCCTCGTCCACAACGGCCACCGCGTCCGCGTGCTCGACAATCAATCCCGAGGCTCTGCCGCACGCCTGGCGGATATCCAGAGCGATTTCGAATTCGTCCAGGCAGACATCCGCAACCCGGCAGAAGTATCAAAAGCCGTGCAAGGTGTAGACAGCGTCTGTCACCTCGCCTTTGTAAACGGCACCGAGTTCTTCTACTCCCGCCCCGGATTCGTCCTGGACGTGGGCGTCAAAGGCATTGTCAACACCCTGGACGCCTGCCTGGAACACAACGTCCCTGAATTCGTGCTCGCCTCCAGCTCGGAAGTCTATCAAACGCCGCCCCAAATCCCCACAGACGAATCTGCGCCCCTCTTGATTCCAGATCCACTCAATCCCCGCTTCTCGTATGCCGGCGGAAAAATCATCAGCGAACTGATGGCGTTAAACTACGGCCGCGAAAACTTCGAGCGCGTACTCGTCTTCCGCCCACATAACGTATACGGTCCCGACATGGGCTGGGAACACGTCATCCCCCAGCTCGCCATCCGTGCAGGGGAAATGATCCAGAAACATCCGCACGATGAAATTTTATTCCCCATCCACGGCGACGGTACCGAAACCCGTGCATTTGTACACATCAACGACTTCACAGACGGGCTCGTCACCGTTCTGGATAAAGGCGAACACCTGAATATCTACCACATTGGCAACAATGAAGAAGTTGCCATCCGAGACCTCGTACGCCTCATCTTCGACCACCTGAATCGGACGTGTAAAATCGTTCCCGGCGAACTCACACAGGGCAGTACCCGCAGGCGGTGTCCGGACATTTCCAAACTCGCGTCCCTGGGCTATCGCCCTCGTATATCACTCGCACAGGGCCTGCCCGATGTCGTGGACTGGTATACCACGCATTCCAAACCAGCATAACAACCGATCGACCTATCCACAGGTTCGCTCGTTCTCTTTCCTGGCTTCTTCGCCGGATGTGAACCACACAGGAGTACCGAATGCCATCCACAACCTCCCGAAGCATCGAAACCTGCCAGATCAGCGGGTCCAAAAACCTGCACTCCATCATGTTCCTGGGTTATGTACCCCCGGTCAATGACATGCAACCGATTGGCAGTCGCCCCGTCGAACAGTCCATGTACCCCCTCGAACTGCTCTACTGCCCGGACTCCCACCTGGTTCAGATCGGTTGCGAAGTGGATCCCAACATCCTGTTTCCACCAGGGTACCCCTACACCAGCGGAACCACCCGGATTCTGCGAGAAAACTTCGCCGACCTCTTTGAACAATGTCGAAAACTCTTTACGATCA
>JAQCGA010000039.1 GCA_027619145.1 bacterium
GGCTTGCCAACTTTGAGCGATCCGACGGGGATAGCTGTACACCGTATCATCAATACAATTATCGCACCTGCTGTACAGACAAATATTCATTTGCGACTATTGCTGATTGCAAAGCTCGTGCACCTTTCTATCGAGTACGGCAATTCCGCATATTCGGCTGTAGGGTATGGCTTTTATGGAATCATCTTTGCGGGTAATCCGGATGGTATGGAAATCGCTGACCGCATGTCGATCCTTGCACTTACATTGACGGAACAGGTCGATTCGAAAGGGACTCGGGCCTGTGTTGACGTTCTGGTGTACGCTTTGTTGAAGCCGTGGAGGGAGCACCTGGCCAGCAGCTTGGATCCGATTCGCAAAGGGATTCAGGCAGGTATTGAGGTGGGAGATATTGAATGGGCTGGACGCCTGATGTGTTTCTATAATACTTTTGCCTCCCTCACGGGGCGAGAGCTAAATCGATTGGATAGCGAGGTTGCATCCGACAATGAATTCCTTGCCCGTCATGGCCTGGCGGTTATTCTCCGGTGGAACGCGTGCTACCGGCAGTTCATCCTGAATCTGCTGAGCAGGTCGAAGACCCCGCATCTCCTGGCTGGGGAAGGATACGATGAAACTCTTTCCCTTGAAAAAGATATTGCGAGCAACGATCGAAATTTCATATTCCTGATTTATATGTTCAAGCTGATCCTGGCATATGTGTTCGGAAAGTATCGGCTGGCGTGCGAATGCGCTGAAAAGGCCGAAGCGTATCTGGATGGTGTGCCGGGTATGATTTTTATATCCATCCTTCCATTTTACAGGTCTCTGGCTCTGCTGGCCGTCTATCCGGAGAAGACGGAACAGGAACAAAAGTGTATTCTTGACACCGTTTCCGGCAATCAAAAAAAGATAGAGGATTGGGCTGAATATGCGCCGATGAACCATTTGCACAGATATTGGTTGGTGGAGGCTGAGCGGGCGCGCGTGCTGGGGCAGGACCGGGAGGCGGGGGAGTTTTACGACCGGGCGATTGAGCTGGCGCGGGAACACAGGTACGTGAATGAAGAAGCGCTGGCGAACGAGCGGGCGGGGTATTTTTACGAGAACCGGAACCGACCGCGGTTTGCAGAGGTGTATGTGCGGGAGGCATACCGGCTGTATGAGGTGTGGGGGGCGAAAGCCAAGACGGACGATCTGGCCACACGTTATCCGGCGTGGGTGGGCAGCCGGCCGGCAGTGGCCGGTGTGCGGGGGAAGGTGGATACGGATGTGATGGTTCGGGTGAACGAGACGTTTTCGAGCGCGCCGATTGCAGGAGAGATGCTACGGGGGTTGATGGAGATTGTGATGGAGAACGCCGGGGCGCAGCGGGGTTTGCTTCTGCTCCGGAAACACGGGCGCTGGGTTCTGGAAGCTGAGGCGGAGACCGATCCTTTCCGTGTGGAGGTGCTGCAATCGGTTCTGGTGGAACCCGGAAGCGATGGGGTTCTTCTGGCCCACAGCGTGGTGCAGTATGTGGTTCGCACCCGCCAGAATGTGCTGCTGGACGACGCTGCGGCAGATCCGGTGTTCGGGGAAGACCCGTATATTCGGGAGCGGCAGTTGCGGTCTTTACTGGGGATTCCGATTTTGCACCTGGACCAGGTGCTGGGACTGCTGGTTCTGGAGAATGGGCTCACGCGTGGCGTTTTCTCCGAGGCGCGGCTGCATGTGCTCAACCCGATTGCGTCGCAAATGGCGGTGTCGCTGGCCCATGCGCTGCAGTACGAGGAGCAGGTGCAGCAGTTCGGATATCTTTACCGGCTGCGGTCTGCGCTGGGGGAGGGCCTGTCGGGAGAGGAGATGGTGCAGCGGGCCGGAGAGATTCTTTACGAGGTGTTGCTCAATCCGGGCGGTGTGGGTGTGCAGATCGAGTACGATGGGCGCGTTTGGAGCCGGGGGGAAAGCGACTGCCCGGAATATGTCGGCTACTCGCGTCCCATCCTGTGGGGAGGCCGGAAGCGCGGTGCGCTGCAGGTTTTCTCCAGTGTGGAATTGGACGAACCGGCGAAGCGCATTTTTCTGGACGAAACAGCCGGACAGCTTTCGAGGGTGCTGGAAGCGCGGGATCTGCAGATGCAGTTGTTCCAGACAGGCCGCCTGGTGGCGTTGGGTGAAATGGCGGCGGGGGTGGCGCACGAGTTGAACCAACCGCTGACGGCGATTGTGACGACGGCGGGAGATGTACGGATGCGGCTGGCCGAGAGGGTAGGGCTTTCGGAGGCGCAGTTGAAAGAGATGATGGGAGACGTGGTGGGATTTGCGCAGCGGATGGCGGAGACGGTGGATCATTTACGGGTATTTTCGCGAGAGACACCAGAAAAGGAGGGAGGGGCACCGTTTGAGGTAAATGAATGTATACGGTACAGTCTGAAGCTGGTTGGAACCCAACTGGAGAAACACGGGGTGGAGCTGGACCTGGAGCTGGGAACGGATTTGCTGGATGTGGTGGGACATTCGCAGCGGATGGAGCAGGTTTTTCTGAATCTGCTGGGCAATGCGCGGGATGCGCTGGACGAGAGAGAACAGGATGAGAAGCGGGTGAGCGTGCGGACATTTTGTGAGGAGGGGTGGGTGGTTGCGGAGGTGTCGGACAACGGAGTGGGGATTGAGGTGGACCAGGTGAGGCGTGTGTTCGACCCGTTTTTTACGACGAAGGGTGCCGGGAAGGGGACCGGTCTGGGGCTGTCGATCTCGTATGCGATTGTAAAAGAGCACGGAGGGGAGATCGTGTGTGAAAGCGTTGAAGGGGAAGGGACGCTGTTCCGGGTGAGGCTTCCCGGGAAGGAGACGGCGTGATGAGCGAATACGAAAATCCTATCGGCCTTTCCATTCTGGTGATTGACGACGACCCGGCCATTCTCCGGTCCGTGAAGAATTATCTCGAAGCGCGGGGGCACCGGGTGCGCACGGCGGAAACCGGAGAGGAAGGGCTGGCGGCGCAGGCGCGTGAGGCCGCCGATATTGTGATTACGGATGTGAAGATCCCGGGCATGGACGGGTTCGGAGTGCTGGGAGAAGTACGGCGCCAATGGCCGGATACGGAGGTGATTATGATTACGGCCTATGGAGAAGTAGAAATTGCGGTGCGGGCGATGCGGGGGGGCGCTTTTGATTTTTTTCCGAAGCCGTTTGAGGTTCAGAACCTGTCTGCGGCGCTGCAGCGAACGGTGCGGTTCCAGATGCTGCGGCGCGAGAAGGATCGCTACCGGAAGCGGTTGGAGCAGGCGGCGAGTATGGGCCGGCGTCGATATGGGCTTTCGGCCATTATGGGGGAGAGCAAATCGATCCGGGACGTGCGGATGCTGATTGAAGAGGTGTGCCGGTCCGATTCGATTTAAGTACTGGTACAGGGGGAGACGGGCACGGGCAAGGAACTGGTGGCGCAGGCCATTCATTACGAGAGCGCCCGGGCGGCGGGACCGTTCGTGGCGGTGGACTGTTCGGCGACCCCGGAGGCCCTGGTGGAGAGCGCATTCTACGGGCATGTAAAGGGGGCGTTTACGGATGCTCGGGAGGATCGGAAAGGGTATTTCGAGCAGGCCGACGGGGGCACTCTTTTCCTGGATGAAGTGGGAGATATGGCTCCTCCGGTGCAGGCGAAGCTGTTGCGTGCACTGGAGGAGCGGCGCGTACGTCCGGTGGGCGGCGCAACAGAAATTCCGGTGGATGTACGGGTGATTTCAGCAACGAACCGCGACCTGCCAGGAGCGGTGGCCGCAGGACGGTTCCGGGAGGATCTGTATTACCGGCTGAATGTGTTTGCGGTCCGAGTTCCACCGTTGCGGGAGCGGCGGGAGGATGTTCTGGTCCTGGCAAATCATTTCTTGAACGGGTACGCCCGGGAATTGCACAAGCCCCTGCGGGGATTTTCGCCGGAGGCGGCCGTGCTACTGGCGGCCCACCCGTTTCCGGGCAATGTACGGGAACTGCGCAACCTGGTGGAGCGAGCGGCGATTCTGTGCGAGGAAGGTGAGGTGGGCGTTGGAGACCTGCGCTTTGATCCGGTCCCGCACTCGGAGCCTTCGTTCGGACCACCGCTCGAGCATGTGGGAGCTCTGGGGAAGTTTCTCCGGTCTGCGGAAAACCTGGACCTGGCTGAGGCCGAGGCGGAGATGGTCCGGGAGGCCCTGCGCAGATGCGGGGGAAACCAGGTGCTGTCCGCAGGGATGCTGGGGATTTCCCGGAATGCGCTGCGGAGGCGAATGGAGCGGTATCGGATAGGGAATGTGGAATACAGAATGGGCGGGTGAGTGCTCAGTACCGACGGAATACGGAATACTCCGGCTCTCCACCATCCGGAACAGACACCAGAAGTCTCGATGCGCAGCCGGCTTACTCCGGGACGCGCACAACAATCCCATCGAGGCGGGCGAAGTGACGCCGGTCGAATGTATAGGCTGTTGTCATTCCCTGGTCCAGTGCCCAGGCGGCGTTGAAGGCGTCCGCAAAATCAACGTTGTGTTCGGCGTAGTCGGCAATTGCCTGCAAAACCAGGTTGGCATCGACGACTTCGAGGCCCGGGGTGCCCAGAATTGCCAGGACTTTGGCTTTGATATCCGGACGGGCCAGGTTATAAAAGGATTCAAGCGTCCAGACAATTTCAGCAATCACAAGAACCCCCGTGACCAGTACAACCTTTCCCCGTCCGGCCCGTCTCAGCAGCCGGTCAACTGCCTCGGCCTGTTCCGGGACGTCGTTCGTGAGATAGCGCAGAAACAGGTTGGTGTCCACAAAGACACGTTCAGGAGGCGGCGTTTGAGCGTTTTTGGACATGTTTTTTGCGAACCTCCCGGCGGATACTCTCAAAATCCTGAGGGCCTGAGACGGGCACACTGCCTCGCAGGTCCAGGAGCGTTTGGTTGAGCGGTTGGAGCACATAGTCGTTGCCCTGGCGCACGAAGGCAATCCGGTCGCCTTCGCAGATGTTGAATCCTTCCCGGATTGTTCGGGGAAGCGTCATCTGGCCCCGGCGCCCTACTTTTGCGATGATCATTGTGAAGTGTCTCCTGTTGTTCAGTTATTTTTGTTTTGACTGACAAATTTAATAATACCAGTCATTTTTAGATTTGTCAAGTACCAACCCGGGATTCATATTTTCACGGTGGATATTTCAGAATTGATCGCCGAAGGGCGTGGATGTACTTCAGTGGTTGAGGCGGCCCCTGTCTTTTAAGAAGTCGAAATGTCCGCCGAAGTAGATGTCAGAACCCACCATATGCGGCCAGCGTATCGAGGGTTCTTTTATGGGTGCCCTGTTCGTTTTTGAACATCTATGCCCGTTTTCGAACTGCTCTGTGCGATTCCAGGCAGTCTGTTGTATTCCTTTTTTCTGCTTGTTTCGCTGGCAAGCTATTGATTTTTATCCCCCTGCACTCTGCCTGGATGGGTTGGCACCCGGTTTGCGCTATCCGGTTTTCGTTCGACCTTCTATACTCTGGTCTGAATCGCATTGCCATCGTACATAAAAGGAGATCTTCCATGCGCCATTTCCTGATCCTTTCGATTCTGGCTCTCTGGGCCACCGCCGCGCTGGCGCAGACGATCCGCGTGGCGAACAACAACGCAAATGTGCCCACGGGGGTTAATATATATCCCACCCTTCAGAAAGCGATCGACGAGGCCACGCCGGGAGATCTTATCCACGTGATTCCCAGTACAACCACTTATGGCAATATTAAAATTGACAGGCGATTGACCATTCTCGGAATTGGGTTCCATCCGGACAAGGAAGTTGCACTGAAATCGGAGGTTGGAAATGTAAAGTTATCAGAAGGTTCGGAAGGCACAAGACTCGCCGGCCTGAAAATCAACAGCATCGGCGGCGGGGTCGATAACTTCACGATCGAGAGTTGCCAAACGTCTGAGATTAATTTCTTTGCCCAAATACCCAATACCGCACTAACACTCAATAATATAGTGATTCGCAATTGTGTCATCACTGGAACTGGAAGAGTCCGGCTGATTCCAAAGGATGCAAGCAGCAATGTCATCATCAGCAACAACATCTTTATGCAGGCTGCCCTGGTGATTTCGGGCATCACTGGAGTAGTTATTACAAACAACGTGTTCACAGGCTTGACCGAAGGACCAGAGTCAATCCACGATGGACTGCACAATGCCCTTGTCACGAATAATATTCTCTTTGCCAGGACAGTGAAGGGTTTGGGCTCTTTTTACGGGTATAAGAACAATACCTTTCGCAACAATATTGTTTGGGGAAGTGGGGATAATGAGATTCCGACTATTGATGACAACACTGAGAGCAACAACCAGAAAGGTGTGGATCCTCAATTTGTAAACTTCCCGGAAAAAGGGACGCGATCCTGGTCTTTTGATTTCGACCTCAGGCTCAGGGAAACGTCGCCCGGGAAGAATGCCGGGGACGACGGCACGGATATCGGGATCTACGGGGGAGTAAATCCATTCGATCCAACCGGGACGCCGCTGCCGTACGTGCAGAGTATTGTTGTGCCCAGCGCAGTCAAAGTGGGGACAGATTTGAAGGTGACGATTCGGGCGCGGGGGAACTGAATCCGAAGGCTGTGTCCGTGCACTATGGAAATGTGAGCACCGAAGCGTACCCGGGCTAAAATCTGGCCGGAGACAGCATTTTTGGCTGAAAGCCGCTTTTGAAGGGAAATGGATGGTCACAGGCGTATGCCGTGAGGTGGCAGGGAGCGTTGATCTGCGGTTGCCCGAGAGCGGTATTCAATCCTGGGAGAGGTGCAATGAGGAAATCTTTGAATCGGTTTGTGAAGGCTCTGCTCGTTCTCACCGGTATGGTTGCCGGAATTTCATGGCCTGCACCTTCAATGGCTCTGGAAGTTTCGACCATCAATGGAACCCTGAATCTGGACAGCCAGGGCGCGGGCTCCCAGGAACATGCGCCCGACAACCTGTTTTTGTATCCCGGCGAAAAAGTGAAGATTCGGATGAGCAGTTTTGAGTTCTACCTTACGTTACGCCTCGAAGAGAAAGAAACAGGGAAAGTGGTTGTGCCCGAAGTTAAGCAACGAGGAACGGAAGACCTGGTGGTTGAGTACACTCTTCCGTTTTCTGCTAAGGAAGGCCAATATTACGTTATAGTTGCCGGGGCAGATGCACAGCGCAACAGTACATATTCTATTCCCATCGTATCAAAGGCAGTTAGCTACCAACTGGTTACGTCAATCTATGAAGCCGCCAAACCGGTCGTCAGAAACTATGATATCCTGATCGACAACAAAACCGTTACGGGCAGTGAGCTTATCGTTGATCAGCCATACGACGTAAGATTGAGAATAAGAAACGAAGGTGACCTGTCTGTGTCGGCATTCGGAGTAGCCGTTTATTTGTCGAGCGATGGAGAGTATTCGCAGGATGATACCTGGTTGGGGGACTGGCCTCTATCCAATAGCAGGCTTGCCGCGGACTCAGAAAATACCTGGAATCTTCTTGATGTAACTCCCACCAAGCCGGGCAGATTCCGCCTTGTTTTCGTTCCGTATGTAGAGGATCGGAACGTAAGTGAATATGCTACACCGCAGTATACATTTATTGAACAAACCGATCTGAGCATCTCCATTACATCGGTTATCGATCCCGATGGGCGAACGATTCGGGAAAACGAAGCGCTGCAGAAAGGTTTGACGTACACGATACGCCTGCGGACTGAGAACGAGGGGAGTGAGGTGAGAAATGCCAAAGTATCCGTAACACTGACGGCATACGAAGCCGTCAGCGGGGCGGGTGTGCCATCACTATCCTCATACGTAAATCTGGATCAAGGTGAGGAGGATAACCTGACGCTGTCCACCGGTGGCAGCAGGTCATTAGAATTTAAGATCAAAGTGCGTGATCCACTCCAGCCTGGCGGATCATTTTCCTCTCCACCGTTAAAAGAGGTAGCGTTGCTGCAACTTGACGCCAGCGTGAAATTACCTCAAGGAAGCCCCGACGACAAGGACGAGGAGGATAACACCGCAAAGCAGAATTTCGTGTACGCCGAACCACCGACGATCCGGTCGATTGAGATTCAGGACGACCAGGGCAAAATGGTGGGACAAAAATCCAGCAGCAATTTCACCTCGGGACGTTTTGACCTGGAGGCAGGCAAGAACTACACGGCAGTTTTCAAGTATGTAAACAGTGCCAACAAGTCGGTTGGTAATTTCACGGTGGGGATGTACGCACTGGATGCGGAGAGAGAGTACGACAGCGAAGTCCGGCGATTGTGGCAGTCTTTCAGCAACCCTAATACCAGTGCCTTTCCAATTTTTGCAGAGAGGAAACAGAGCGGGTTGTCGGCTTCCACCAACGGAGAAACAAAGCTTTCGTTCTCCGTTCCAGAAAACTTAAAAGACAAGCAACTGAGTGTCATCTTTGCAACGATGTTCACTGGTCCTGAAAACGCCGACGATGCGGTCTGGAATTTCGGGGAAGACGAATCCTTAAGCAATGTGGAATCCTGGACATTCAATATTATCTCCGAGGCCGTACCGGAACCCGATCTGAGCGTTACCATCCAGTCCGTTCTCGATCCCGGTGGGCGAACGATCAGGGAAGATGAAGCGTTACAGAAAGGTTCCACATATACCATACGCGTCCGAACCGAGAACAATGGAGATGCGGAGGCAAGGAACGTAAAGGTATCAGTATCGCTGACGGCATACGAGGCCGTCAGCCGCCTGGGTGTACCACTGCCACCTTACGAAGTTCTGGGAGAAGATGAGGAGGAGAACCTAACGCTGTCCACTAACGGCAGCAGAACATCGGAATTCAAGATCAGAGTGCGCGATCCTTTGAAGCCTCTCTCATCATCCCTCGGCTCGTCATTGAAGGAGGTGGAGTTGCTGCAGCTTGAGGCCAGAGTAGAATTGCCACAAGGAAGCCCCGGCGACAAGGACGAGGAGGATAATACCGCAAGGCAGAATTTCGTGTACGCCGAACCGCCGACGATCCGGTCGATTGAGATTCAGGACGACCAGGGAAAAACGGTGGGCCAAAAAAGCAGTGGCGAATTTACATCGGGACGTTTTGATCTGGTAGCGGGCAAGCGTTATACGGCAGTTTTCAAGTATGTAAACAGTGTCAATAAGCCGGTTTCGAATTTCACGGTGGGGATGTATGGGCTGGATGCGATTAGAGACTATGACAGCGAAGTGAGGCGTGTGTGGCAATTTCTTGACAATCCGAATAACAATGTTTTCCCGATTTATGTCCGGGAGCGTCAAAGCGGGTTGTCGGGTTTAGCCAACGGAGAAAAGAGGCTTCAGTTTACCGTTTCAGAGAATTTGAAAGACAAACAACTGAGGGTTGTCTTCGCGACGATGTTCACCGGCCCTGAAAGCGCCGATGATGCAGTCTGGAATTTCGGTAAAGAAGAGAGATCTTCATCTGTTGAAATCTGGACGTTTAATATTATCCCTGAAGTCGTCCCGGAAGCCGACCTCAGCGTTACCATCCAATCGGTTGTGGGACCTGGCGGACAGACGATCGGGGAAAGCCAGGCTCTGCAACAAGGTTCGACATACACCGTGCGCGTTGGGGTAGAAAATAAGGGCGATGCGGTTGCGAGGAATGTCAAAGTATCTGTATCACTCCGAGCCCACCAGGACGTAGATAGCCAGGGTGTTCCCTTTGATGTTGGGGAACTGCTTGATCGCGTTGAAAAGGAAGTGTCGAGCATTGCGCCGAAAAGCCAAGTCCCATCCCCTTTAGAATTCACGATCAGAGTTGAAGATCCTTTTGGAGGTACATCTTCTCTGGATTCATCCAAAGAGATCAAGAGCCTGATTCTAAGGGCAGATGCGAGTATGGCCGGGGGAACTGAAGATCGAAATGAGGAGGATAACTTCCGGACAATCGCCTTTGCTTTTGTGGCGTCTGATGGTCAACCCGGCGGACCGGGGGAACCTGGAGAACCTGGCCAGCCCGGAGAGCCCGGTCAGCCCGATTTGCCGAATTTGGTGATTACCGGGCACCAATTCAAGAGTACGGTAGAAGGGGGGGAATGGGTACAGGTTGAGATCGAAGTTACCAACGTGGGACAAGAGGATACCTCACCATTTACGGTGTCTGTATGGAGAACGCGGTCCGGTAGCGAGGGAAGGGAAGTCGGCAAGACAAAAGGAGATCACCCATTCAGCAAGGGGCTGCAAGCGAACGGTGGAAAGGCCTCTGAGATTGTGTGGCTTGACTTGCTCCAGGAGCGGGGAAAGAGTTTCAATTTGATCGCATTCGCCGACCCGGACGCCCGGGTTGAGGAAAGCAATGAAAACGACAACGAGAGGCTACTGGGCGCGGCCACGGGCGCCCCATTCATTTCCGAAGATGAACAGGAACCGAACAATAGTAGTTCGCAGGCGAACCGGCTTGTCCACCGAAATCTGACGATCCACGATTCAAACGATGAAGACTGGTTCGTATTTGATGTAAATCCCGAGAAGACCTATACGGTTGCGGCCACCCGGACCGATGTGCGCCAGGAATTGGAGGTGGAGATCTATGATTCCGACAATGTTCAGAATGCTTTGACGTCTAATATCACGAACAAGAGTTCTGTTGAGACGGAATATAAAATCAGTAGCCAGCAGTTTGATACGAATAAAGGCTATGTCAGAGTTTCCGGATCGCCGGGCGCGTACCGCCTGAGAATCGATGAAAAAGCCAGCCTGGCAGCCCCTCTCCCAAGTGCGAAGAATCCGAGAGATTTTGATGGGTTGACCCGGGAGGAGGCCTGGAAGATCCTGATATTCGTCTATCCGGAGATGGAAGAGGCAATGTTGAACAAGATCGGGGGGCCGGAAGGTCTGACCGAGGAAGACGTGGCGTTTGCACAGTTGTTGCTGGACAAGATGAGTGATGTTTCAACCGTTGTGCGAATTGCCGAGATCCTGTACAAATTCTCTCTGCCGTGGAAATGGTCGGGTGGCTTGAGATCGCCGGATCCTCAAGGCACTGTCAGAAGGGATCTGGATATCACACTGCTCAAAAGGCTGGGTGAGTTCCTCAAGTCATTCGGCGTCAAGGTCGGGATCACGACGCTTCGGATTGTGGGTGCGATATTCGCGGCGCAACCTTCTCTTCCGGACTTTATCGTGGACCCGAGAGCGGAACTGGGAAAACCCAACGGGCCGAGGGATGCGCTACGTCTCAATTC
This sequence comes from bacterium, assembly GCA_027619145.1. The sequence continues at coordinate 11,165 of JAQCGA010000039.1, forward strand.
CGACCTTCGAATCCAGTGGATGGAGCGGCTTGGCATGATCGCAAGCAAAACCGCTGGGGTGAATGTCCCGCATCGGTCTGCTCTCTTGCAAAGTTATCCCAATCCTTTCAACCCGAGCACGACGATTTCCTACCAGGTGTCCGAACAGAGAGAGGTTTCGCTGGTGATCTACAATTTCCTCGGGCAGGCCGTCCGCACGCTGGTCAGGAAAAATCAGGCTCCGGGCGTCTATCGGGTTCTCTGGGATGGCAGAGACGAAAAGGGGAGGGCGGTGTCCAGCGGAATTTATATTTATCGCCTGATGAGTGGCAAGTTTGTGCAGTCCAGGCGAATGTTGTTGTTGAAGTAGGGTGATGAAGCGTCCTGTGAACCCATTTTCAGGCAGGGTTTTACGTATGAGATTTCTTTCAATAATTTTGTCTATTCTTGTTCTGTGCCTGGCACCCATTCCAGTTTCAGCACAGGAGCCGGTTCGGCTTCTGCCGGAGGGTTCGACAGCGGGTGACCTGTTCGGCGCGGCCGTGTCGGTGAGCGGAGATTTGGCGGTGGTGGGTGCTCCGGCGGAAGGGAACCAGAAAGGCGCGGCCTATGTTTTCCAGCAGGTTGATGGAACCTGGGCGCAGCGGGCACGCCTTGTTGCTGGAGATGGTATGGCGGGGGATCAGTTCGGATTCTCCGTTTATTTGAACGGAGATCTGGCGGTAGTGGGCGCACCTCTGGCCGGTAATGGAGCCGGGGCGGTCTACGTTTTCGAGCGAAGTGGCGAGAACTGGTCTGAGCAGACCCGGCTTGAGGTCAGCAGTGGAGACGCCAACGGGAGCTTCGGGTTTTCCCTGGCTTTGAGCGGGGATTTTCTGTTGATCGGCGCACCCCGTGCGGAAGACGAGGCCGGGGTAGCCTATATTTTTCGGCGCGCCGGTGGGAGCTGGGCCGAAGATCAGAAGCTGGCTCCGAACGACGCCGTGCCGGGGGATAACTTCGGGTTCTCTGTATCCATCAGCGGCAGTAATGCGGTCGTGGGCGCACCGTTTGCGGCGGATGCAATCGGTTTGATCTACGTGTTCCAGAAGGGCGGCGTTGCCGGCGAAGGGGGGGCCTGGGTACAGGTTGCCGCGCTGACCCCGGACGAGGAGGGCGCATTTGCGTTTGCGGGTGTGGCTGTGGCAATTGAGAATCGGACGCTGGTGGCGGGAACGCTGAACGAAGCGGCGTACGTGTTCAAAAAAAGCGGGGTCGCCTGGTCCCAGACGGCCAGGCTGGCTGCAAAAGACGGATCGGAAGCCGTGAACTTTGGCCAGGCTCTGGCGCTGGGCGGAAATACGATCGTGGTGGGCGCGCCGTTGGACGGACAGGGAGCGGGCGCAATCTACCTGTTCGAACGTGCAACGGCTTGGGAAGAGGTCCGCAAGTTCACTCCGTCAGGAGAAGGAGCGATCGCTTTCGGCAGTTCGATATCGCTCCAGGGAGACCGGATCGTTTCCGGAGCTCCGGCGACTGAGTCCGGGGATGCGGCGGGTTCCGCATTTGTTTTGAGCGCGTCGGCGTTGAAAGGGAATGCATCCGACGTTGTTCTGCTCAACGAAGGGTTCGACCGGCCCATTTTTCCACCACCTGGATGGACGAAGCGCGTGACGAATTCGGCGCATACATGGAGCCAGAGCAACCCGCAAGACCTGCCGTTTTCGACGATCAACCCCCGTAGCGAATTCTCGGCCGTTTGCCCGTGGGTGACCGAGGACCAGGAGGAGTGGATGGTGAGCCCGGAATTTTCGCTGGACAATGGGCCGGCTGCGGTGGAGTTCTTCGCGGGCTACAGTACGGCCTTTCCGGGGAACGCGACGTTGAAGCTGAATATTTCGACAGACAGTGGCGGATCGTGGACGCAGGTTTGGGAGATGCAAGATGACGGGGCGGGATGGGGTTGGCGGAAGGTTGCGGTGAACCTTTCGGAGTACGCGGAAATGCCCGGCTTGAAACTAGGATGGCAGTACGCGGGGAATGATGGCGATCTAGTGGCGATCGACGCAGTTGTTTTGAAGGGGCCGCAGGGGAGTGCGGTAGAGAAGATCGATGCGCCGGCGTTTATCCTGGGAGATGTGAACGGAGACGGGTTCCCGGATCTTGGGGATGCGCTGATGGTACTGGCCTTCGATGTGGGGCTGGAGGATCTAACGGCTGAACAACTGGCGGCTGCGGATGTGAACGGAAGCGGTGGGGCAGATCTCGGGGATGCGCTTTTGATCCTGCAGTTTGATGTGGGGTTGATTACGGCTTTTTCAAAGCCTGCGTTGGCGTCTTCGGCGCTGGGTTCGGTTGACGTGCAGCTGTTCGGGCCTGAATCGCAGCCCGATGGGACCCTGGTTTTGACGGTTGTGTTGGATCCGGTGGATGATACGGCGGGAGGGAGTTTGATTCTGAGCTACGATCCGGCCGCTGGGCTGCCGGTAGATGTCCGGCTGGAAGGCTTTTCGCCGGGTGTCTTTTCAGCAGTGAACACCCGGGAGCCGGGCCGGGTACGCGTGAGTTTTATCGAGCCTTCGGG
>JAQCGA010000040.1 GCA_027619145.1 bacterium
AACCGCGCAATGGGTAAGAGTACCAGGCCGATGACTACTTCGAATGCAAATTCCTGGAGGTTGATTGCCCAGGAAATAAAATCTCCGGCTGACGCATGCATGACAAGAATTCCGATGCCCACCAGGGCTCCGGCGAAGCCTACTCCGGCAGCGACGTTGTCGCGTTCGATTTCTTCGTGAACGTTATAGGGCGTTATCCAGCCATACACCAGTCCGGCCAAAATGAGTGCGACCTGCCCCAGGGCCCAGAATGCTACTGCGGTCATTACATTTCCCAGAACCCCGGCTACGGCTCCATAAATAACCAGACCCGTGGCAATGTATGATGCGCACACAACGACGCCGGTACCTACGTTCTGGTCTCGTACAATTTCGTCCCGGGTTGAGAACCGGTACAGGATCAATCGATCATTCACAATTCTGGATAGATTCATGAGCACGATGGCCAGTGGGCCGTAGATCAGGACGTCGATGAGGTCTGTTTCCAAGCCGTGGGATGGTCCTGACAGGACGCTTCCAATGGCGAGCACCAACCCAAAATAATACCCTGTTACGGCTACGGCTAGCGCTGTATTATCTTTTTCTGTCAGTTCTTCGCGCATGCTATAACTGGGTGTGGTGATGTCGTATACCAGTTTGCCTATCCAGAAAAGCACGTAGGCGCAAACCAGGTATATACCGGATTCCATTAATTCATTCCAAATCATTTTCCGAATCCTCCTCTGCTGCGGCTGCCAAAACCGGATCGGCTGCGGCCCGCTCGGCTCTGAACTTTTTGGGAAAAAGAACGGCTGCGGTTGGCAATGCGCTGTTTGCGTCGCTCATAAAACGTTGGTTTTCTGGCTTTTGTTACAGATCCTTCTGTTCCCCATTCTTTATTGCGTCCGTAATATGCGCCGCCGCCCCGTTGGCGGTGTGTTCGATAGTCGTTCCAATCGTTGCGGTAAATCGATCGTCCGCCCCACCCCATCAGGCTGCGCATCATTGCGTACTGTCCGTAGAACACCCAGAAGCTATTTCCGCCCTGGTTCTGCCATTGACCATATTGAGAATTGCCCACGTAATGGTAGCCTGGAGGATGAGGTGTATTGTCCACGCCCTGGTCTGTTTTTGAGGCCAGTGCCATTCCCAGGAAGTTTTCATATTGGCGGTATGTTGATTCGGGTACTGCCACCCAGTCTGTTGCGATTTCTCGTTCTCCCTGGATGATCTTGTAGCGGTGGTAATAATCTGGGAAGAAGCTCCCTTCTTCCCTCATATCTTCCAGGAGAATCATGTAGTCTGGCGCAGATGCCAGGCTGCGTTGCATTTCTACCACCGGATCTCTGGCTCCACCGCAACCTGCGGCCCACAGCGCAACCAGGAAGACCGGCCACATTGACCGGCACAACTGTTTCATAGTTTCCTCCATCACGAAAGGCACGAAACCCTGCCCATAAGAACCACCCATCACGAAGGGCACGAAACTCCCTGGAAGCTCGCCCCAGGCAATTCCATCCATTAATTTTCTATCATCTCCTACCCATATGAAAGACACCTAACTGTATGAAAGACACACGGGCTTGCTTATAGAAGCCTTGCATTCACTCTCTCTTTGTCTCGACCCGCAAACCCCGCTTCTCCTCGCAGGGGAGGTTGAGGCGGGGGTTCGTGTCTTTTGTGTTTCTTCGTGTCCTTTCGTGCTTCACCAGCCGTGAACCCAGTGTCCCTGTCCGGGGAACCATATGGAGTCTACCAATGCGGATATGCCGATGAAGGTTGTGTAGCCGAGTAGCAAGCCCAGGAAAAATGGGCGTGTTTTGTTGAACAGGCCAATTCCACCGAAGTGGAGTACGGCCAGTTTGATGATCCAGGCCAGGAATGCGCTGAAGCCGAAGGCCATAGAGCCCATGGTGCGCTGAAAGGCCAGGCCTACAGGGTGGAGCGGCCACCGGGGGATCCACGTTTTTAATGCGCTGAGCAGGAATACCTGGGCGGCACCTGTGAGCCAGACTGCCAGTTTCTGGGGGTCTGGAACGGTGCGATTTGAACTGTCTATGGCCGATGCCAGGCCGTTCCACATGTAGTTGTTGGCGGTTGTAAGGGTGTAGGTACGCAGGTTCATGCCGGCTTCGGTATAACACAGGTGCAGTACGTAGGCGAAGGACGCGCCCGCTCCGGCTGCAAATGCGATCCACAACGAGGGAATGAGTCGGCTGCGGTTGGGGATGCCGTTGGTCATTCGCATGTAATGCGGCATCATGGGCATGCCCATGATACGGGCTGCACCGATAAACGCTCCGCTGTTGTGCAACTGGATTCCTGTGAGTTGTTCTGCTGTCAGGTTCGCTGTACCGAACGCTGTTTTTAAAAAGGTACCGCCGTGTACGTCGGGTGGGAAAATATACGCAAAGCCGCTTGCTGCCAGGTATTTTGTGACACAGAAGTATGCTGCGGACATGAGGAGGACCGATCCGATTGCGAGGAACACGCCTTCGCCTGCGGCGGCCAACCAGCCTACCAGAAAGGCCCAGCAGAAGGCCAGCCCAAGGAGTGCTGTGCGGTAGGACATCAACCCACCTTTGGGGTCTTCCGAGCGGTCCTGGGAGAATGCTCTTCGTACCACGTCCCGGAGGTGTTTGCGGGATACCCAGAAGGACCAGATTGCCAGAGCCATGAGTGCGCCGTGGCTTTCCATGTGGAGCGTTTCGGTGGGGTTCATGGGCTGGCCTGGGAGCCCTACTGCAAAACCTGTGGTGTTCATCAGGCCGATTTTTATGGGTGCGAGCAGGCCGAAGAGCCAGAAACTGAGCAGAATATCCAGGTTGCACAGGTAGGTGAATGCGATGAGAGATGGCAGAATCCGAAATGAATAGGGCGGGAACTGTCGGGCGAAGGTGATGTTTTTGGAGATATACCCGTCGAATACGGTCATTCGGGGGATGCCCGGGTTGAAATAACCGAGGATGTTCCAGCCGATAACGAAAGCCGGGATGAGGAACCCCAGCCAGAACAAGGTGTTTTTAAAGAGTTCCGGTACGTCGCGTCCGGGTCGGTTGAAACCTTCGGTCAGGTTCATTGGAATTGTGGCTAAAGGGAAGGTGAGCTTTTCGTGTTCTTCCCATTGTTTGCGGAAAATGACCGTGAGGCACAGTCCCATTCCCACAACGGCCACGCCGGCAGAAAACCACCAGAAGAGCGGGGAGAGCCAGCTTCCCAGGGGCATAGGTGTGTGTGGTGGAAGGCCGTTGTAAAACCATTCAACGGCCTGTTCGTCTGGTAAGAGATATCGTGGCATGGAGCCGAAAAATGCATCGCGCCAGCCGTTTTCGGGAGAGGCGTAATAGTAGGGGGCTGTGACGATGCCCATCCAATAGCCGGTCCAGCCGATAGCCGGGACGTTGCCGACCATCCAGCCCATGCAGAGGATGACCAGGAGTTCGGTTCCGGATAGGGCAATCCGGGGGAACCACTTGCGCAGTCCTATGTTGACGAATATCCAGAATGTGAATGGCAGGAATGCAGACATGGGCAGGTTGGACATGACCAGCGCTGCGGAGTGCATGACGAATTCTGTATAGTTCGTCCAGATACACAGGGCCGCTGCTGTTCCCGCACCCAGGACGATGGAGCGTACCGTAATGCCTCGTTGCGCAATGGCCGGTTTGGGTGCTGTTTGCTCAACTGTTTCGGTTAATGCCATGCAATCCCGCTTCCTGCTTTCTCTAATGCGCATCCCAATGCGCTTGTTCGGGTTTTGCGATATTGCTGAGCCCATTCCTCTTCTGCCCAAAGATATGTTACCAAACCGGATGGGTCAAGGTGCTTGCGTAGCGTCTCGGATCACGATATATTAAACTACGGAGCATCCGCTGATTTTCTGACAGATATAATTCTTACTTTCAGAAGTCGTAATTTACGAGATTATCGTGTGAATGAATCGATGATTTTTGACGTTTCGACTCCTATCGGATTCCGCGTGCACTGTACAAAAGCCTCCTGGGAATACATCTCGACGGTCAAACATCCCATTTTGAAAAACCGTATACAGGATGTAATTGATACACTACAATTCCCTCTGGAAATAAGACGCAGTACGAGAGATTCTGCCGTCCTGTTATTCTACCGTGAAGTAGAACCTCGTTTCCTGGTCGTTGTTGCCCGTCAAGAAAACAGAGATGGTTTTCTGATAACTGCTTACCCTACAGATCGGCTTAAAAAAGGTGAAATCGTATGGACCGTATCAAAGTGATTCACGACATAAAAGGGCGTACGTTAACCGTATGGTGGGGGAATCCCGATCAGGAGTATGTAAGCACGTTGACGGATGATGAAGTCATTATCATGAAAGATCCTTCCGGACGTGTGATTGGTTTCGAAGCACTCCATTATCATCCGGAAGAAACCGGTCCGGGACTCTCCGTTGAAACCAGCATTCAGCCTGCTGTTGCAGAGTAAAAAAATGGCAACCTCGCTTGAAAAAGTATCCAGGATCTGGCCGACCGTTCAGGATATTTTTCGAGTACCCCATACAGAAGAAGACTGTGAGCGACTGGTTGAGTTGCTTGACAACCTGGTGGATGAAGTTGGGGAAGACGAAAATCATCCGCTTGCTTCGCTGGTGGAAACGGTGGGAACGCTGGTGGAATCTTATGAAACACATCATATTCCCGAAGTAGAAGGCAGTCCGATTCAGGCACTGTGTGTGCTGATGGAAATGCACGGTTTGAAGCAGTCTGAATTGCCAGAACTTGGTAGCCAGGGCGTTGTGTCTGAAATTCTGTCTGGAAAACGCCAATTGAATCTGCGTCAGGTGAATGCGTTGAGCAAACGGTTCAACGTTTCTCCGGCTGTTTTTGTGGACGTCTCGGAATAATTGCAAAGATCAGGTCGGTCAGAATCTATACAGAGGCTCTGGTGATTTCTTCGCCGGGGCCTTTTCCATTTGGGTTTGCCCGAGGGTGGTTCAATCTTATATTGGACGGGCGCTGATTTTGTATTTAGTTAAAATAATAACCGATTTCCGCATGTCATTCTCGCGTAAGCGGGAATCCAGGTTTTTCTGACGACGGATTCCCGACAAAAGCACTCGGGAATGACAGGCAAAATTTACAGAACAGGTTTCGTTGAAATGAATTGTTTCTGGATTTGCAACGTTTTTTGAGCGTAAGTCTTGCTACGCCTCCCAGGCACCGTGGACAGGAGCACCGAAGTGATCTCGGAGCCCTCTGGTGTTCTGGAGCGCCCACGTTCTGAACTTCCACCGGACTGAATTCGACCGATTTTGAGACCAGGAGAAGCCGATGCCTGCACAAACCAGCATTCCTGAAGCCCTCGTTGTTTCTGGCGACGCTCGTATTGAGAAGATTTTAGCACGTGAAGACGCGCATGTGATCCACGCGTTTGCCTGCCGGTTGGACGGTTTTGTGAACGATACGTTTACCGAATATGCCAATGCATCGGTGTACCGGCCGGTTTCGGTTTGCCGGGCGAGGCTTGTGAGTACGGTTCAGGATACGGTTCGGTTTCGAGGACGGTATTATCTGGGGTTTACGATGTACACGACCGCTGGGCAGGAGGAGCCGATTGAGGTGTGGATTGGCCACCGCCGAGTTGCCCGTGCGGCGGTTTTTGATTCGGACAATCGGGTGCACCTTTTTGTGGTTCCAGAGGCGTTCCGTTTCCAGGGGGGGGAGACGATTCGTCTGGTGACTTCAGAGACGACGGGTCCGTGCCGGATTGAGAATCTGGTTCTTTTGTCTCGTCGTCCCAGGCTGGATGAGCCAGCGCTTGAAATTCAGGCGCCGCATGTGGACCTCCGCCATGCGGAAGATGGGATTCGGGCTTCGATTACGTGGATTACGAATCGACCTGCTTCCGGGAGCTTCCGGTATGGAACTGGAAAACGTCTCACACGGGTGCGTCGAGTAGATGGGCCGTTGGTGAATCATGAGATTGTGCTGGAGGGGCTTACGCCCGGACAGGTCTGTCGTTATGAGATCGATTTGCGCGATCAAATAGGGCGGTTGGATGCTGTGTGTACAGGGGAGTTTCGGGCTGATATTGCGCCTCCGGAGAGCAAGGTGAAGCGGGCTCGTTTGCCGATTTCGTTGCGGCGTGGTTCTGCTGTTCCCTGGCCGGTTTCTGTAGGGGTTCCTTTTTCGAAGGGTGCTGTGGGTGGGGATGAACAGATTCGATTGCTGGAATCTGGACGGAATGAGATTCCGGTGCAGGCCCGCACGCTGACCCGTTGGGAAGATGGTTCGATTCGCTGGGCGCTGCTGGATTTTTTGGCCGACGGTCAGGGTGAGTATGTGGCCGAGTACGGCAGTAGTGTTACTCGGATTGAACCGGATACACCGCTTCTTGTTGAACAAACCCGGAAGGGGATTACGGTTACTACCGGTCCGATCCGTGTTGTGTTTTCTCGGGATGCTGTTCATTTGCCTGGTGTTGTTTCTGTCCGGCAGGCCGACGATACATATGTGCGTCTTACGCCCGAAGATCCCGCGCCGGCCGTCTGTCTTGTTGACGCTTCAGGTGGGGAATACGTTTCGGAAAAACCTGAATCAGTGACGTTGGAGGAATCCGGGCCGGAGCGTGTTTGTGTGCGTGTCGATTTTGCGCATCGGTCGGGTAAAAAGTCTCTGTTTCGATCGATTTTCCGGGTTCACCTGTTTCGTGATAGTGCGGCTGTGCGTGTACAGCATACGTTTGAGAACGATTGTGTTGAGGAAGAGTTTACGAATATTCGGGCGTTTTCTCTGCGGGCCGATTTGGATGCTGTGGAGGTTTCCACGGGTCGTGTGGGGCGTCGGAAGGTGGATCTGGGAAAACCCGCTGTTCTTCGGCAAGAGCACGACAATCGGTTTACGGTACAGCAGGGACGAAAGACTCTTGCTCGGGGGCGCAGAGCGGATGGTGTTGCGGGTCTGAATGGAGAGGTCGCCGGAATTGCGCTGGCGGTGCGGGATTTCTGGCAGAATTATCCCAAGGGGCTTGCGGTTGATGGAGAGGGGTTTACGGTACAGCTCTGTCCTTTGTTGAAGAAAGACGCTTATCCCAAAGGTGGGGAGCTGGAAGATCGGCTGTATTATTCGTTGCTAGACGGACGATACAAGCTGAAGCGGGGAGTGGCACGTACGCACGAACTCTGGTTCCACTTCCGTGCCGATGGTGTGGTGCCAGGAGGATTTTCAGAGAGCGTACAGAACCCACCCCTTTATAGCGTTTCTCTGGAGATGTTCAACAAAAGCCGTGCGGTTACCCGGTTGCCTTCGAAGGGGGCTTCGCCTTTTCCGCCGTATGAGAAATGGGTTGAGGCTGCCCGGGAGGCGTATGCAGAAGATCGCGAGGAATCCCGGGCGTATGGGATGCTCAATTTTGGCGATTGGTTCGGTGAGCGTGTGTATAACTGGGGTAACCTGGAATATGATGCTTCCTGGTGTTTTTTGCAGGAGTATCTGCGCGGCGGTCATCCTGATTTTTACGATTGGGCCGAGCAGGCGGCGCACCATCTGGCGGATGTAGATACCTGTCATCACAGTTTGGATGTGGGTGAGGTTGGCGCTCAGTACCTGCATTCGGTGGGGCATACCGGAGGGTATTATCCGGATGGGTACCGGGAAAGCGCGATTTTTACCGGGCGATCCAGTGTGTCGCACACGTGGGTGGAAGGGCCATTTCTTTATGGGTTGCTGGCCGGGGATTCTCGCATTCTGGATGTTACGATGCGCACGAGTGACCGGCTGGTGGGCGGGATGCTCAACCATTATGATTTTACCAATTGCCGGAATAGCGGCTGGCATCTGATTCATCTTTCTGCGGCGTATAAGACAACGGGGCGGAGGGTGTATTTGAATGCGGCCCGGATTATTGTGGATCGTGTACTGGAACGCCAGCGATCCTCCGGCGGGTGGGACCGGCTGATGGTACCCGGGCATTGTCATTGTGATCCTCCACGGCATACGGGGAATGCTGGTTTTATGGTGGGGATTCTGATGGTGGGTTTGAAGCGATACCACGAGGCGACCGGAGAAAAACGTGTGGCGGATGCGATTGTACGGGCGGCTGATTTTTGTATCGATTCGATGTGGGTGGAAGAGAAAAGTGCGTTCCATTATACTTCGTGTCCGAAGTCTTCGGTTGGCGGAGGTGCGGATATGCGGATTCTGAAAGGGGTGGCTGCTGCGTACCGGTTTTCTGGGAAAGAACGGTTCCGGGAGGTGCTTGCTGCGGGGGTTCAGTCCGCTATGGCGGGTCGTTTGCCAACGGCACATCGAGGTGTGGGAAAATCTATTTGTTCACCCATGCGGGGGGCGCTACAGGTGCTGGTTGATTTGCCAGAGAAGCACGGGAGCGGTGAGTAGAGGCGAGGGTTTTTATCTGCTTTACATTGTGGATGAAAAATGGTACCTATACGTTCAAACTGGCTCTCACCCCCCGGCCCCCTCTCCCGGAGGAAATTTCATGTCTTTTTCTGTAGATACATCACCGCAGCCCGATGGACATCCGCCACTTTCACCGGCGGACGGTTCGGTTTCGATTAAGAATCCCCCGGCGCTGATCTGGCGGGTGGACGAGCGTGCAGTGACTTATGTTGTTGAGCTCTGCCAGGATCCGAGTTTTGCCGGAGAGGTTGTCCGTCGTACCGGTATTGATATGCCTTTTTATAATGCGGATGTTGAATTGTCCGAGGGTGTTTGGTACTGGCGGTATTTTGTTGTGTCTGTCGATGGCGAGCAATCTGATCCGGGGTCGGTGTGTTCTTTTCAGATTACGCCCGAGTCCGTGCTGCTTCCGGTGCTGCCCACGGAAACGATTTTTGCGAATATGCCGGATCATCCGCGTGTGTTTGTGACACCGGATACGCTGGAGGAGTTTCGTGCCCGGAAGGACGGGCCTGCCAAAGAGGCCTGGGAGCATTTGAAGTTTCGGGTTGATTCTTTGCTGGATGTGCAGCCGCCCGAACCGGATTTACAGCCTGTTCCACAGGATTTGGGAGAGCAACGTGGACAGGTTTTTCATCTGGAAGGTGGCGAGCTTACGTATCCGGCGGATTACCAGGTTGCCCGGCTCACGAAAGATGCGGATAACGTGAATGCGCTTTCGTTTGCGTATTTGATTACGGGCGATGAAATCTATGCCGATGCGGCCCGGCGGTGGATGGGTTTTGTTTCGAAGTTCCGTATCGACAGCCATCTGGAAGACCGGGGTCAGCACGATACGGTTGTGTATTGTTATGAATACGGGCTGAAGGGGATGGCGCTGGCGTATGACCGGCTCTATGACTTGCTTTCTTCGGAGGAACGGGAGAAAGTTCTGGGTCATATTGAGTATCATTGCGAGGCTGCGTATCAATGGATTCACGATAATCGGCAGATTCATCTGGATTACCAGAATTCTCACGGCCAGCAGTGTATGCACGCGTTGCTGACAACGGTTCTGGCTGTGGCTACAGAATCGGATCGGACGAAGAAGTGGGCAGATTATTTAATTCGGCAATATGTGAACCGCGTGGCGTGGGGGAGTAATGACGGGGGGTATACGGAGGGGCAGAAGTATGGTCATAAGGTTCAGTTTATTCTGGAGGCGCTGGCGGCGTTTAAAACGGCAACCGGTCTGGATTTGTTTCGGGAGCCGCGCTGGCGGAATACCGGGGATTTCTGGTTGTACTGTATGTCTCTGAATTACTGGTGGAATCACTGGGGGGATTGTTATTCGCTGATTGATCCGAACTTTGGAAGCGATGCGGATACTTATGTGGCGGCTTTTCTGGCTTCGATGACGGGTAATCAGACGGTGAAGTGGTGGAGTGATACGCGTGTTTGCAGTCCGGTTCATTTGCCGCTGTGGTATCTTTCCGGGAGTGGGATTCAGGCCCGGCCACCGGTAGATATTCCCCAGGGGCGCCTCTTTCCTGAGGTGGGCCAGCTTGCAGCTTTCGACCGGTTTTATGATCACGGGAGCAATCGGATCTTTTTCCGCAGTAGTCCCTGGGGTGGACACAGCCATGCGCATTCGGATCAGAATGGGTTTGTTTTGCATGCGGGTGGAGAGATTTTGGCATGTGATGCGGGTTATTATACGTATTCGGGCGATACGTATCACAACCAGTGGAGCCGCACGACACATACGCACAATTCGATTCTGGTGAATGGAGAGGGGCAACCGAAGGGGATTGCGGCCAGCGGTCATGTTCCCGCTTTTTTCAATACGCCGGAGTATTGCGTTTTTACCGGTGATGCCGCAATGGCTTATGAACCGCGGCTTCAACGGTTTGATCGACATGTTCTGTTTGTTCGTCCGGATGTTTGGATTGTTTGTGATGATCTTCGGGCGAACGAACCGGCGGATTTTACATGGGTGTTGAATACGTTTGAGGCGGTAGAGATTGATTCGGATGCAAAAAAGATGACGGTCAGGCAGCAGGATCAACGTTTGTCTGTGCAGCATCTGGTGCCGAGAGATCTGAGTTATCGCCAGAACAACGACCGGCCGTATCCGATGAAAACACGCTCTTTCTGTCGTTTTACAGAGGCGTTTCCTCAGCAGTGGAACATTTGTCTTACGCCGTCGGAGAAGGAGTCTCAAACTCAGTTCCTTGCGGTTTTGCATGCGTACAATCAGGTTGAGGGCACCCGTATTCGGAATGTTCGTCGTCTGGAAGCGGACAATGCGCTCGGGGTTGTGTTTGAGGATGAAGATGGTACCGAGAGCACTTTTTTTCGGTTTGAACCGGATGCTGCTGTCCAGGCTGATGGCATTCGGGCCAGTGCGAAAATTATCACTTTGCGTACAGAAAGTAGTCAACTCCGACGCTGGCTTGTTCAGGCAAGTACAGAACTTGCGCTGGATAATAGGGTGCTTTTTCAGGGGAGTGTGGCGTGTGATGTTGCGGCCAGTTTTGCTTTGAGTAGTGCCGCTGCTCAATTTCATATTCAGAATGATTCCGCTTTGAATGTCAGTTTGTGGTTGCCGGAGGCTCCGAGCGCTATTTTTCAGGCGCCCCCGAATCGACCGCAAGAAGCGCGATCCGTTCCTTTTACGTGGACGGGTGCTGCCGTTCAACTGGAGTTGACGCATCCCCGAAAGATGGTTTTCTGGGTGGATCCTGTTTTCGATCTTATCCAGGTGCCCGAAGTACTTCAAGTTACTGTTACAGATGGTGAGGGAGATCAGGTGGTTTCTTTGGAAACTGCAGTTGCGGATAATGGAGAGTTGATCTCTTTTTCTGAACTGATGCCGCGTGAACCTGGGGTGTATGAATTTGTAGCCGAAAATGCAGAGTTTCTGGTGCAGGATCACTGGGATCCGGATTTGAGTGTGAGGGGCAAGGGGCGGGTGGTTGCGCCGATGCGCGAAGGGACGGAGCTTTTCATTCGTTATGCGGCGGGTCAGGTTCCTGTTGTTCGTGTTTGTCTTGCGGAAAGTTTTAAGGGCAAGCTGGTTAATTTGCTTTGTAATGGGAGTTTCGAGGCTGGGATTCCGGAGTATCCGCCGCGGTACTGGAATGTGCAGCATCCGCGGACGGATGATCCGGGCTGGCCGGGTTGGTCTGTGGAAGGAGCCGCACAGGGGAGTGGTTGTCTCAGGTTTGTGCGTCCGAAGGATTCTATTTCGCTGAAGAGTCGCCCGATGCGGTTGCGGACGGCGGGGCGGTATGTTCTTCGGTTCGACGCTAAAGGGGATGCTACGCACGCGAGTGTTTCGGTTGCCGGTCAGTTGGGTACGGGTGTGAAGGTGGCGATTGAACCTTCTTCGGTGTGGAGGGAATACTGTGTGGAGCTGGATGTGCAGTCGGGGTATGCTACGGTTTCTGTGGGGTTTGATGAGGGTGGAGAGGCGGATCAGGTTTTGTGGGTGGATGATGTGGGGTTTGGGTACATTGGGTAGGAGTGGGATGGTGCTATGTTTGCCTCCGGCGGCATACTTTCTTTTTCCGCAAAAAGAAAGTATGCAAAGAAAGGCGCCCCTGCGGGGGGCTTCCGTTTGGTCTGGTGGAAGATCCTGGCGAGGGTGGTTCAGGGTTCCAGGGGCGTACACGAGGGCTTTTGTGGCCCTATCCGAAAAGTGGTGGGGTGCTTCAAGGCTGGGTTGCGTAGGGTGCAAGGTCGGAAAAACCAGAGGACGCAAAGGGAATGGATAGAGGTATGAAAAATTCGGTTCTTTTTGAGATTTGTATCGATTCGCCCGATGGAGCGGTGGCGGCACAGGAGGGTGGGGCGAAACGGGTGGAGCTTTGTGATAATCTGATAGAAGGTGGTACGACGCCGAGTGCGGGGGCGATTCGGGTGGCGCGCAGGTATATTGACATTGGGTTGCAGGTGATTATCCGTCCGCGTGGGGGGGATTTTTGTTATACGGCGCTTGAGTTTGAGGCGATGAAATATGATGTTGAACGGGCAGGAGAGGAAGGTGCGGACGGTGTTGTGATTGGGGTTTTGACTCCGGAGGGGGCGGTTGACGTTGAACGGACCGGGGAGCTTGTGGCGTTGGCGGGGTCGCTGAGTGTTACGTTTCATCGGGCTTTTGATATGGTTCGAGACGCGGAGGCGGCTCTGGAGGATCTTATTTTGCTTGGGATTCACCGGGTGCTTACTTCGGGTTGTGAAGCGTCTGCTCTGGAGGGTGTGGATTTGATTGCGCATCTTGTGCAGAAGGCTGGAGATCGCATTGTTGTGATGCCGGGAGGGGGTATTCACGAGCGGAATGTTGGGAAGGTTGTTCGGAGTACAGGGGTGAAAGAGGTTCACGTTTCTGCGCGTGGTACTGTGGAAAGTCGTATGGAGTATCGCAATCCCAATGCTTTTATGGGTGGCGAGCTTCGGCCGCCTGAGTTTACGTATAAAACCACGGATGCGGATCGAATTCGGTCTTTTATTGCGGCTGCTCAGTAATTGTAAATCTGTGGCAGAACAGGAGTCTTACGTATGGCAGAAACCCCTAAGGGTGGGCATGTTTTCGATCTGGCGATTGGCGAATCGGTTGATGTTGAGATCGACGGCCGTACGCGCAGGCTGACTCTGGTGGAGGTACACGAACCACGTTGCGCTGTGCGCGGGGTGATTCGATTTCCTCGGATTGTTGTTGAGATCGACGGTGAGCGTGTTGAGGTTCCTGCTGCATTGTATCATTTGCCGCAGGAGTTACACGGGGTCAAGATTGCGTGTTCGGTAACGCGTGGTGTGGCCGAGACAGTGCGCCGGTACCAGGATGTGTATGCGCTGGATAAGGACGCTCGTATTCGTTGCTGGGCACCTGGTGATCCGCTTTTTGATCGGACGCCTCTTGTGTATCCGGCCAGGCAGGCGTGGTTTGTTACGATGACGCAGATGGCGAATGAACGGGTTTATGTAGATGGGGGCGAGTTGCCGGCGATTCAGTCAGATCAGTATGTGTACCACCATTACGGGATGGATATTGGGGGGTACGAAAAGGCGGTTCCTGTTGTGGCAGCCCGGGGAGGTACTGTTGTTTGTGTTGGGGAAACTCCTGTGGCGGAGTACGATGAGAAGTCGGGCGGGAAACCCCGGTACGATCGGGTGGTTGTGCGCGATGAAACTGGCTGGCATTATTTGTATTCGCACATAGAAATGATTTCGCCGGAGATTCGTCTGGGGGAGCGCATTGAGGCTGGGGCTTTTGTGGGTACGCTGGGGAAAGAGGGGAGTTCC
>JAQCGA010000041.1 GCA_027619145.1 bacterium
GCCTGCCGAAAATCACAAAGATTCTTATCCTGCCGGGCGTTGCCCGATATCTCTCTCCGGCAAGTGAAAGAATGTTCGAGAGAAGAATCAACTTCGACTTTCGGGAATCTATTATGCTTACCAATGATCAGATTCGTCAGTTTAAAGAACAGGGATATATTATCCTCAACAACGCAGCCCCGGAACATCTGCTCGTTCCTCTCCGCGAAGCCACAGACCGCGTAACCCGCAAAGCTCGCAAAGGCACCTGGACGCACATCCGCCGCGCCAGAGAAACCGACATCTGGGGCGTCAGCCATCTTCTGCATCCAGATCTGGACGAACCCGTCTTCGCCCAATATATCGCCTCTCCCATTGTCATCCACGTTGTAGGCGATCTCCTGGGCCTCACCCCCGAGCAACACCCGCAGGAACTCCAGCTCGAACTCGTCAACATGCTCGTCAACCCCGCGCAGGCAGACCACGAAATTGCCTGGCACCGCGACCTCATCCGCAAAGACCTTCCGCCCGAAGAAGAACTAACCGAACTCAAAAAACTTAAACACGGCGTCCAGTGGAACACTGCGCTCTACAACGAAACCTGTCTCTACATTGTCCCCGGCAGCCACCGTCGCCCCAAAACCCCGGAAGAACGCCACATCGTTTTCAACCACCCTCAAGACCCGCTTCCAGGTCAATTTCCTGTCACCCTCGAAGCCGGACAGGGCGTCTACTACGACGCCAACCTTTTGCACCGGGGCATCTATCCCAAAGCCATGCGCCGGGAAACCCTACACTGCTGTATGGGCGCTGTAGCCGGTGCAGCCCAGCGATCCCACATCTACACCGGCCTCGCCTGGATGGACCACCCCGCTTTCCGCAACAGCCTGCCCGAAACCCTCCACCCGCTCTACAACAACTTCCTCAAACACAAAAAAGCCTTTGACGCAGCACAGCGACAAAGGCAATGAAATTGAATGATACCGTCGAATGTAGAAAACTAGGTCGTCGGTTGAAAGGAAACTGGGCCGGTGGATATAGCTCGAGCGAGTTCACGTTTTGAAATCCCCAGCGCCAGAAGAGAACGGACGAGAAGATCCAGAGAAACCGTGGGATCACCAGCTTCCATCTTCGCCACCCGCGACTGACTGGACTTGATCATCTTCGCCAGTTGGGCCTGTGTAAGTTGCTTCTTCTTGCGCCTATTCTTCAGATTCTGGCAGAACGACAATTTGAGTTCCACATAAGCAGCCTCTTCCGGAGAGAGAGAGAGGAAATCTGCAGCGTCTCCTATCTTCCAGCCCCTGGCTTCCAGGCGTTTCCTCTTGGTTCTGTCCATAGGTCGTACCTCAGGAATCGTATTGGACAATTCTTCGTTTGCAGACGTCAATGACATACTTCGGCGTCTGAGTTGTCGTTTTTCTGAACACTTCAAGTATCACAACAGCGTCGGCATCAACTCGATAGACGATCCGCCAGTCCATACCTCTATCAGCAATTCGCAACTCATGACACCTCGTGCCAATTGAGGGCATAGGCCGGGAGTGCGGCATAGGTAGTGCTTCCCCCATCTGGAGAGTACGCAACAGATAGCCAGCCTGGAGCCGGGCTTCAGAGCCAAACGGAGGTGTCTTGATTTCACCGTGTAGCCAAAGAAGCGGTTTATCATCAGTGCACATAACAAAGAATATATATCATATCTGACATACCGTCAAGTTTCGTATCTACCTTTGAATGTTCCATAAAGCAAATGAGGAATCGATGAGCGCACTTGAACAGATGAACAGCACGGATATCGTAGATGCGATTCGTTTGGGATGCCGCACCATGCAGAGCGTCTTCAACGCAGACGACAACCTGGTCCCTTTCTTCGGCTCAACCCTGCGTCCAGATGCCGCTCTAAGGTTCAGCTCTCTTCACGGTGAATCCCACGTGCCGGGACGGCATCTCAACGCACTGTTGACTGCCGAGGACGTGGCGGGCATAGACATCGATGAGAGCGCCGTGCAAAACCATCAGCGCGCTGCCTTTTTATCCTACAGCGGCCCAGTCGCCTTGCCCCTCAACCGACAGGTAATCGGCGGCCTCCTTATCAATTTCTCCCCGCACAACCTTCGAGAAGGTTTCCATGCCCTCTATGCCCTGACAAGGTTTCGCAACGATGAAGAAGCCAGCAAGCTGGCTGAAAAAAGCATCTCGGCCATCCTCGACCTCTGGAACCCCGATGGGGGTTGGGACGCCCAGCGCTTAAGCGACCTCGGACTGAACTATCAGAAATGCCAGGGCTTCCTCCACGGGGAAGCACGGATGCTGGGACCCCTTGTCAAATACTACCGCGCCACGAGCTATGGACCGGCACTCAAACTGGCACTCCTCCTGAAAGAAAAAGCGACCCAGGAATTCTTCCTCTCCAACGGAGCGTTCGATCCGAAACGCTTCATCACCCACCACGTCCACTCCATCACATCCGTCATGTCTTCTCTTGCACAGGTAGCCGACCTGCTCGGAGACGCGGCTCTCATCACACGCGTAAAAGCGTTCTACGACAACGGCCTCTGGAAAATGCGTGATGAAATCGGATGGTCACCCGAGTCGATACTCCAGGAAAACAGCGATCATGGAGAGGCCAACAACACCGGCGATATTCTTGAAACAGCATTGATCCTGGGGCGCTGGGGGTATCCGGAATCTTATCAGGACGCCGAGCGCATCCTCCGGTGCCACTTGCTTCCTTCCCAACTTCGTGACATCACCTTCATCAATGAGCCTCCCAATCCAGACGGTGCGGATGGATTAAGAGATGTTGCGAACCGCCACCTCGGCAGCTTCGGTTTCCCAGCACCTTACGGCCATGAGTCCATAGGACAGGGACAGGGCAAACTCTCCTTCAACATGGACATCGTTGGAGGTGTCGTGGGATCGCTGTGTGAAGCCTACAAAGAGATCGCACGATCTGAAAAAACCGGCCATTGGATCAATCTACTCTTCGATCACGAGACCCCTACAATCCGGGTGCAATCTCCATACACCCACAATTGCCTTCGCATTAAAGTGAAACAATCTGGACCATTATTTGTGCGCATGCCGCCCTGGCTCAGCCGTGAAGAAATCCATATTGAAGGCAATCCGACTGGAGCAATTTGGACAAACAGCTATCTATTTTTTCCCGAAGTCTCAGAAACAAAAGAGATCCAATTGCGATTCCCGATCAAAGAAACACAGATAAAACTCTCGGACCATCTACACATCCATCCCATTCGGGTGAAGATGCGAGGAGATGCCGTTGTAGCAATGGACAACTTCGGTGCGGACCTGACATTTTTTGAACCGTACGCATCATAGTCGAACGTCCAACTCATACCGGACGCTTTCTTTAACCGGAGTTGTCGTGGATCCAACTTCTATGCAATTACCCCGAAACGCACTTCCCCAAACCCTCGCCCTTCTCGAACAGGGCATAGAAAAAAACCTGCACATTGGCGCACAGGTTTACATCTCCCTCCGTGGTGAACCCATTGCAGACTTCGCCCTGGGCGAATCCCGGCCCGGTATTCCCATGCAAACCAACACCCTCATGCCCTGGCTCTCCGCCACAAAACCCATCGGTGCCGTTGCCATTGCACAGCTATGGGAACAGGGTCTCCTGAGTCCGGACGATCCTGTCTCGCAATACATCCCCGAATTCGGCACCAACGGAAAAAGCACCGTCACCCTCTACCATCTCCTCACCCACACGGGTGGATTCCGAAGCTCAAAAGTGGACCTGGACAGAGCGCCCTGGGAAGAAATCATCTCCCACATCTTCCAGGCATCTCTGGAAATCGACTGGACTCCTGGAAAAAAAGCCGGATACCACAAAGCCACAAGTTGGTTCATCCTGGCCGAAATCCTCCAGCGCAT
Organism: bacterium; assembly: GCA_027619145.1. The sequence goes on from JAQCGA010000041.1 coordinate 3,880, forward strand.
CGACGGCCGACCTTTCGGCCAGTACGTCCGCGAAGAACTCTTCAACCCTCTCGACATGAACAACACCTGGATCGGCCTCCCACCAGACCGCTTCCAGGCATACGGCAACCGCATCGGCCACCTCCAGAACACCTCCAAATTCGACAACCCGACGCAGGCCTTCCGAAGTACCGAAGAAGGTGCGGCCCTCTGTCGCCCAGGCGGCGGCGGACAGGGTCCCATCCGGGAACTTGGCCGCTTCTACGAAATGCTCCTCGGCGGAGGAACCTGGAATAACCAGCGCATCCTCCTCCCCCAAACCGTTGCAGACCTCACCTTCCGCCACCGTGAAAACATGTTCGACGAAACCTTTAAACATACCATGGACTGGGGCCTGGGATTTATCCTCAACTCCAACCGCTACGGCGCAGACACCGTCCCCTACGGATACGGCCTGCACGCTTCCCCAAACACCTTCGGCCACGGAGGTGCCCAGTCCTCTGCCGGGTTTGCAGACCCGGAACACAACCTCGTTGTCGCTCAGATCACCAACGGTACCCCCGGAGAGTTCTCTCACAACCGCCGCGTTCGGCAACTCCACACCGCCATCTACGAAGACCTCGGCCTCCAAATAAAAAACGGCGGCTGATCCAGGGATCAGCCGCCACTCTTCACTCTTTTATAAAACCCTACCGCGTCACTGCCGCCTTCCAGTACTCCCGCTTCATCAACGCAATGGTCGAAATCGAAATCCCCTTGGGGCAAACCGCTTCACATTCCCCATAGTTCGAACAATTCCCAAAATCTTCCTCATCCATCTGAGCCACCATTCGCAGTGCACGCTGCTTGCGCTCTGGATGGCCCTGTGGCAAATAGGCAAACTGGGTAATCTTCGCCGCAGTAAACAGCGAAGCCGAAGCATTCGGACAGGCCGCTACGCAAGCGCCACATCCAATACAGGACGCCGCATCCATCGCGTGTTCTGCGTCGTCCTTGGGCACCGGAACCGAATTCGCCTCCGGTGCATTTCCTGTATTTACCGAAATATAGCCACCCGCCGCAATAATTCGGTCAAACGCGCTCCGGTCCACCACAAGATCCTTCACCACTGGGAACGCCTTTGAACGCCAGGGTTCAATAACAACCGTATCCCCATCCTTAAAATGACGCATATGGAGCTGGCACGTTGCTGTACCTCTTTGCGGGCCATGTGCAACACCATTAATCACCATACTGCACATCCCGCAAATGCCTTCCCGGCAATCGTTGTCGAACTCGATGGGCTCCTCACCCTTATGAATCAGGTTCTGGTTCACCACATCCAGCATTTCCAGGAACGACATATCGGGCGAAACATCCTCGGCCGTATAAGAAACCATCTCGCCAGAACTGTCCGGACCCGCCTGGCGCCAGATTTTCAAATTGAGAGTCATATTCGCCATTTCGGCTGCTCCTCTTTCAAGCCTGTCATCGCCGTCACGTCTATTTATAGCTACGTTGTGTCAGTTTCACGTACTCAAACTCAAGCGGTTCCTTATGCAGCACCGGCTCCTGATTGTCACCCGTATATTCCCAGGCAGCCGTATAGCTGAACGCTTCATCTTTCCGCAACGCCTCGCCTTCCGGCGTCTGGCTCTCCTCACGGAAGTGCCCGCCGCAAGATTCCGCTCGGTTCAGCGCATCTCGTGCCATCTGTTCGCCCAACTCCAAGTAATCTGCCACGCGTCCAGCCATCTCAAGGTTCTTATTCAGCATATTCGGTTTGCCCGGAATCTTCACATCCTGCCAGAACGTCTCTCGCAGTTTCGGAATCTCTGTCAACGCGTGCTTGAGCCCTTCTTCGTTCCGCGCCATCCCCACATACTCCCACATAATGTGGCCCAATTCCCGATGGATCTCTGTAACCGTCTTTTTCCCCTGAATGGACAGCATCCCGTTCAGCTTTTGTTCCACCTCTTCCACGCACTCTTTCACCACCGGATGCTCCGGCGTTACGTCCGCCAGATCCGTACTGGCTAGATAATCCCCAATCGTATACGGAGCCACAAAATATCCATCGCACAACCCCTGCATCAACGCACTCGCACCCAGCCGATTTGCACCGTGGTCCGAGAAATTCGCCTCACCCAAAACGGACAGGCCCGGAATCGTACTCATCAAATTATAATCCACCCACAGCCCACCCATCGTATAGTGCACTGCCGGGTAAATCCGCATAGGAACTTTGTACGGGTTTTCACCCGTAATACGCTCATACATCTCAAACAGGTTCCCATATCGCTCGCGAATCGTCTGTTCGCCCAGCCGCGCAATCGCATCTGCAAAATCCAGGTACACAGACAGCCCGGTAGAACCCACACCGCGCCCCTCATCACATACTTCCTTCGCGTTCCGAGAGGCCACATCGCGCGGTACCAAATTCCCAAAACTCGGATACTTCCGCTCTAAATAATAATCCCTGTCCTCTTCCGGTATCTGGTTCGGCGAGCGGGTGTCCCCTTTCTTCTCGGGCACCCACACCCGCCCGTCGTTCCGCAAACTTTCACTCATCAACGTCAACTTGGACTGGTGGTCACCCGATACCGGAATACACGTAGGGTGAATTTGCGTAAAGCAGGAATTGGCAAACAGCGCACCCCGCTTGTGGCAACGCCAGGACGCCGTCACATTGCTATTCACCGCATTGGTCGAAAGGAAATAGACATTCCCATATCCGCCCGTAGCCAGCAAAACAGCGTCGCCCACATAAGATTCAATTTTCCCAGTAACCAGATTTCGCCCTACAATCCCGCGGGCATGGCCATCTACCACTGCCAGATCCAGCATTTCAAAACGCGGGTGCAGTTCTACCCGCCCCTCATCCACCTGACGCATCAACCCACTATAGGCTCCCAGCAACAATTGCTGGCCCGTTTGCCCACGCGCGTAAAACGTGCGAGAAACCTGCGCTCCACCAAAAGAACGGTTGGCCAGAAGCCCACCGTACTCCCGCGCAAACGGTACCCCCTGCGCCACGCATTGGTCAATAATATTTACGCTCAATTGCGCCAGGCGGTACACATTGCCCTCGCGCGAACGATAATCGCCACCCTTCACTGTATCGTAAAACAACCGCCAGACGCTGTCCCCATCATTGGGATAATTCTTCGCCGCATTAATCCCACCCTGCGCAGCAATACTGTGTGCCCGGCGAGGTGAATCCTGAATACAAAAGCTCTTTACGTTATATCCCATCTCGGCCAGCGACGCTGCCGCCGAGGCCCCCGCCAGCCCGGTTCCTACTACCAGCACCGTATATTTTCGCTTATTGGCCGGATTCACCAGCTTGAGTTCGGTCTTGCGCCGATCCCATTTTTCCTGGATGGGCCCCTCCGGAATCTTGGCATCAAGTTTCATTGAGATGCTCCCATAAAATAAATCCAGACTGGAATGATCAAGAATCCCAGCGAAATCAGAAACGCAAGCACGCGCCCCGCCGAGTATAAAAGAGGGGTATATCGATCATGATAAAACCCCAGCGACTGAAACGCGCTCCAGAACGCATGACTCAAGTGAAGCCCCAGCACAATCATTGCCAGTACATACCCGATCACATACACCGGATCCTGGAACGTCTCCACCACCAACCGGTGTAAATCGCGCATCTCCACGCCGTCCACCTGCGTGACGTATCCTGCCTCAATACCCGGCCCAAACTTGAACATCTTCACATGGAGCACCAGGAACACCAGAATTATCAGCCCCGAATAAATCATCGTTGAAGCGCCCAGCGTCTTCCGGCTGGCACCTCCTGCGCTCTTGTGTTTCTCATAGGCCACTGGACGGGCTTTCCGCTTACCCAGGGTAATCGAAATCGCCGTCCACACATGCACCAGCAACGCACCCAGCAGAATCAATTCCACCAGAATCAGCAAGGCACCCAGGCTGACCAGAAAGTGACCATATTTATTGAATGGATCGGCCTGCCCGGTCAACAACGGCAGATTCCCCAGCAAATGCCCGATCACAAACGAAAACATCATCAGACCGGTGAGCGACATCAAAATCTTCTGCCCGATGGAAGACGAGGCAGTGGAATTGCTTGAAGACATAATTCAAGCTCCGGAAAATAGGGTTTATCCGAAGGAAAACTTAATACGGTACGCCTACATAATACTGCCACCTTATAAAAAAGTCAAGACCTCAGATGAACCCAAATAGACTTTTTCATTCCTCTCCAGGAGCACGCTTCGCGCTCACCACGGCACCTCAATCCCCAGTTCTCCGGCCAGCTTCTCCAGCCGTTCCCGGTGCCCGGTTCCAACAGGCACACCCTCCTTGAGGTTGATACGCTCCCGCTCCGCCTCAGGTCCGCCCGGCAGGTACGCCTGCTCGAATCCCTCCACTGGCGTCAACGTCCGCACCCGCCGCACATACTCATCCATCTCCCGCTTAAACGTGGCCGGATCCAGAAACAGGTCAATCCGAAACGTAATCACCAGCGATCCCTGATTCGCCCCTTTATATTTCTTTTCTGCCCGCTCCTCGTCCAGCGGCACCCCCGCCAGCAACCCACCAAATGTCTGGCAGATCGCACCCAGACCAATCGAGCGCAAAATCACCCCGGGTGCCACCCGCGCAATCTCTTCTCTGTGCGGAGACCCCCCATAAAAATCGTGCATGGCCCCAAAGTCTAGCACCAATGCATCTTCTTCACCGGCCGGAGCGCTAAACGACATAGGAGATCCACCGGCAGCGCTATAGACAGGATCTCCTGCAGAAAGGTTCAACTGATGCCCGGATGTTACGTACGTCACCAGATCATGTGCCAGGGTCATCCGTGAATAAATTCCCGCCGCACCAAAATGGCCGTGGTTGCGAGTTTGCATCACCGCAATCCCCTGCGACATGGCTTTTTCAATCACCCGCAGCGTCCCTTCGTACGAGGGAAAATATCCCAGCCCGCCATCACCATCCATCATCAAACTTACAGGCGTCTCGTTCTTCACCTTCAACTTCGGCTTGTTGTTCAGAATGCCATCCCGCATCAAAATCGCGTACGTCGCAATCTGTTGCGTTCCATGGCTGAACGTACCCCGCAAATCATTGGCCGTCAACAATTCCGCGAGCATTTCAGATTTATCTTTTGGCAATCCCACCGTCTGCGCTGCCTTCGACACAAACGCGTGTAAATCTCCATGCGGCACCCGAACAAATTCCTTCGGCGTTTGATTCATTTTCTTCCCCCATACCAATATTTGTTTTTCTGAAAGGTAAAATACCCAGCTCTCAACCAGATCTCCCAACAATCTCAATTATCAATTGTCAATTACCAATTGATAATTGACAATCCTTTACCTCCTGCACCACGCCTCTCCAGTCTTCAAATCCCGCCCAATCTCCCACCTCTTCCCAAACGCCTCCACCTCCAGGCTTGCCCGATCCGCACCCACCTCGAACCCATCCACCAGCTTTGCCGAAACCTCCGGCGCTTCCGTTCCCGGGTAAGGTGCCAACACCGTGAGAAATACAGCCGGTGCACCGCTCTTGTGCCGATAACAAAATGCTTTTCGAGACTTTCTCGACCCGTACTTCCAGGCGAACCATCCTTCTTCTTCCACCAGTTCAACCTCAGCATTCGGCGGGGTCCATACCAGCACGTTTGCATCTTCAAACTCCGTCCGGGCCTGTTTCTTTTTTGCATCAAACCGTACTGGCCCAGGAGCAAACTGAAAATGCAGATCCAGTTCTCCTTCCGCCTTTCCCACCGCTTCATCCAGCAACACAAAAAACTTTCGATCTACAAACCACACCGAGCGCCGATGCACCAATCCTTCATACGATTCATTCTCCACCACCAGCGCATCCAGGCGATCAGACGAATGCCACAACAACTGCCGCCCGGCATCTCGTGAATCCTTGCCATCCAGTGTCAACGTCTGATGCACACGCGTCTGCCGGTGCCACTCCCGGTCCGGATTGTCCTGTCCATACACATAAAACCCCGTGTCTGGCATCAACCAGCGCCCGTATGCATACAGCTCAAACGTTCCGTTGTCCGGCTGGTCATGCGCCGAAATCGCCAGCGGAGAACAGTGAAGTCCCAGGTGAACCTGGTCCGGACCCCAATCGTTCCGCATCACGTACATCCCCGCTTCACAAAACGCGTAACTCTTCTGGCCTGGAAGGCCCTTCCGATCCAACTTTGCACGCGCCTCATACTTTTCATCGCCCAGTAACTCCGTTCCTCCCATCAGTGCCGAATACAGCGGCCACCGACTCCGATCCTCTGTTTCTTTCAACGGACGCGAACCGTCCCCAAACATGGGCGCACCCAGGTCCGGCGTGGCCACCGCAAAAATATAATCGTACATCTTCCGAATCCGGTCCTGATAATCCTCCGGCACCGAAATACCCAGGGATTCCATTCGTCCCTGGATCTCCACCGCATCGTTCAACACCCCATTGTGGTATCCATAAGACCACTCCCGCTGCACCCCGTCCGCCGTTGTCTGCGCCAGAAAATTCTCCCGCGCCCGTTGGAATGCCAGCTCCATCCACCGCTTACACTCTTTGAACTCTTGAAACGTGTATGCGATATTGATAAATCCGCGCTGCTCAAAAATCGCCTTATTATGCACCCGGCCCATCGGCAAAGCTTCAGTTTTCACCTGATGGTCATACATACTCGCCAGGAAGACTCCCAAAAATTCAGGTGTAAATGTTTCACCGTGTACCATAACCCGGAACGCTTTGCACAAATTCGTCGCACGAATCCCCGTCTGAATATCCAGCCACACATACCCTTTCCAGTACGTATACACCGGGTGCACGCGGTGCCGGTCTTCCAACGGATGTTTTGCAATCCAGTCCTGCGTCATCTCCACAAACGCTCGTGCATATTTCTCATCCCGCGTGGCCTCGTATGCACTCACCAGAGGAGCCGCCCAGTAAAACCGGTACACCGAGGCCACCCATTCAATATCTCCCCGGGGGTCCCACTCCCAATCAAACGCCTGCCCGTAGTCCGCCTCTTCGTACGGTCCCCACTGAAGCACACGTTTCACCACCTTATCCGCCGTCTCAAAATTGCCCGTCGGTGCCTTCGTCTCGGACAACGGATACTTCGCCCGGTAAAACGCCAGCAACGCCGTCAGCGCGGCATCCCGGTCTCCACGTTCTGCTGCCGCCTTTACATCTTCCAACCCCGATCCACTCAAATCCAGCTTCCCCAGCACATCTTCCAGTTTCAAAGAATGCAGGTTCACATCCCGGTCATTTTCCTCAGACAGCGCCATGGCTTCTCCTTCAATATGCGAGATGAACAATATCAAAAACATCGAAATGGACAGCGAGAAGTGCATTGCTCTATTTCACAGACCGGATACGAATCAACAAACTCTGCAGAGGTGCCACAGAAACCAGAACCGCATCCCTGTCAACCTCCACCCTTCCCTCCTCAGCTATAAAGAAAAACTTGTACGTATCAAACAACGTTTCCACTTTAACATTCCCCCATCTAACCTCTGGCAATCCAGACATTTTTATACGAACCTGACGCGCGTGTGCTGGGTCCAAATTGTGCACGGCCAGCAAGCCAGATGAAGATGTAAAACGTACATATGCCAGTACCCGATCTGCAGGATCTCCACCCTCAAACCCGCTTCGATGAAAGTAAATATGCCCATCCAGAATTTCAGGCAAATCGTCCTTCAAATCGTGTAACACCCGGTATGCCGCCACCAGACAACTGTGGGGTTCTTGCTCTGCACGTTCCGGATGCAGAAACGTCGAATTCTCAAAATCAGTTCGAGCCTCTTCGCCCCAGGTAGTTCCCAGTTCCAGCGCATATGCCAGATTCACGCACCGTGTCGTCCCGGCTGTCAGGTCAATCACAGAAGCCTGTAGATTTCTCAGCAGCGCCATTACCACCGCTGCATCGGCCCCTCCAACACGCGCGTTCCAGGCCTCCCGCAATATCTCCTGCTCCGCCAACCATCCGCCAAACCGCTCTCGCCAGACTCGTGTTGCCCGTGCACTATCGTGGTTCTCAAAATACGCCATCGCCACCGTGCGCGGTGCAAATGCCCCAAATGTCTGCTCCAGAAAGCCGGTATACGGACCGGCATACTCCACATCCCTGTGAAAATCTACCAGCAACGCGTAAACCATATCCACAGGCACATCTACCGCTTCCTCTAGCGCACAAAGTGTTTCCCCCAGCACAATCGCATCTGACTTCACCTGATTGATCCGGTTCTTGATCTGCTTTAAAAAAGGCCGGTCCACCGTCTGGCTTGCATCAATTCGCACCCCGTCCAGATCACACGTCTTCATCCAGAACGACGCCACACCAGACAGATAATTCTGAAGCGACTTATTAAACTTCAAATCCAGCAACGCCACATCCGAATACACCAGCCATGCGATCTGGTGGATCTTCGGCCGGCCAGCTTCATCCAATACATACCACTCCGGATGCTGCTCAATCAACGGACAATCCCGGCTGGTCTGCATCAACACCAGGTCAAAAATTACCTGCTTGCCCAGAACGTGTGCCCGCTGCGCCAGTGCCCGAAGTTCCGCCCGGCCCACCATTTGCACCAGCCGATCCCGTCCAATCCACTCAATCGCTTCTTTGTTCGTCGAAAAATTATTAAAATCATCCACCCTCCGCAGTCGCGCCATCTGCCGCCCGTCCAGCAGATCTGAAAGATCATAATCCCGAATCAAGCCCTGGGAGACCAGACTCATCAGGTCTACCTCTTCCACAGGACTTACCAGCGCTGGATCAATCCGAAAAAAGTCGCGCACCGCATACACGCTGCCCAGCGTACCTTTCCTCACATCTTCCCCGGTAAACGCATCCTTGAACCCGGGCTCGAAAAATGGCAACAAATAAATCACGTCCGTGGGCATTTCCTCCAGCATTGCTTCCACATCTCGAAACGTCCCGCTCTCAAACGCCTCTCCTTCCCTTTTTGCACCGACCTTGCGCACACAGACTTCCGTCACAGAAGGACAACGTCGCACCCGCTCCGGACTGATCACCATCACACCGTCCTGGTTGTGGGCAATATCATTCACCGAAACCCAGGCTTTCGATGGATCGCACACCGGCTTATCGTCTGCCGAAAACTCCGCCGTATAATGAAACACCCCGGTCCGCTCAATCCGTACCGGTTCAGATTCGAACACCAGATTATTTCCCAAAAGTACCGGGCGTCCCTGCGCATCTGCGACCAACCGCATGGGCAGCTTCCGCCCAAATGCACTGTGGTACGCCCCCCGCTCGTCTATAAATCCCAAATCATTCACATCCGTCCAGAGCCGTACATCCAGGTCATCTTTCCGAACAACATGTGGGTCGATATCGCGCAAATAAAACTCCACGCGTACCCGTGCCTCCACCCAGGACCGGACGGTTCCTAAAAACGCACGTGCCATATGTGGATCGAACCGTAACCCATCCAGTTCCACACCTAAATTTCCCGCCCACACATCCTGGTTATCAAACCCCTGGATCGGATATATCTCGTGCAATTTCTCACACATATGTTGCCGTATCGTTTTCATCATTACCCTGCCTTGAAAGAAAGGGCCCGCAATTTTTCAGTACGCCGCGCAAATATAGGATTCTGTATTCGCTTTGTCAAAACCTCCCCACAGCGCCATCTCAGTTAACAAACATTTAACAAATGCGAAATCACAAAGAAACAAAGTTCATATAAATTGTAACATTATTTTGGACACTTTTCACTTGCGATTACAACTATGCAGCCAATTTCAAAGGCAAAGGTTCTTTGAGCGGTGTGAG